>CAMMCS010000203.1 GCA_946494635.1 uncultured Oscillibacter sp.
CCCGGGGCTTCCTGGTGTCCAACCAGATCATCGGCGGGATGCTGGACGCCCTGGCGGAGGACAAGCGCCGCCGGGCGGAGGCCGCTGCCCGCGGAGACTTCCGCATCCATCCGGATTGACCGCAAGTCCGCGGCCCCTGCGCCCATGGCCGAAAGCAGGCACGAGCCAGCCCGGGAGGTTCTCCCGGGCTGGCTCTTCCCCTGTCCCTCAGGGCCTTTGGATTCTGATGGCGTTTACCGGGCAGCCGTTGGCCGCATCGAAAGCCCCGGTCTTTTCCCCCGCTGTCCGGGGCTGGCTCCGCACCTGCGACACTCTCCCCCGAATTTCAAACACCGCCGGCACAGCCGCCGCGCACATTCCGCAGCCGATGCATCGGGTTCCGTCCACGCTGACTGTCATCGCGCGCCTCCTCTTTTCCCGGAGCGGAGCTCCGGCCTGATTTCCTCCATTGTAATACACCAGGGCGGATTCTCCAAGTCTTTTTCGTCCCTCCTGAAACTTTTTCCGGCGAAATCCGTCTTTTTAAAGGAAACCCCTTCCGATTTCGGTGGAATTTGTTTCTGCTTTACCATTTACTTTTCGGGCGGTCTGTGCTATCCTGAAGAGGATTATGTAGACCACTTACCTGCTGCTGATGGAGGTACCACATGAAAACAATCCTGCGCAAAACCCTGTCCATGTTCCTGGCCCTCTCCCTGCTGGGCTCTCTCGCTCCCGCCGCCGCGGCCTCCGACGCCCTGGGAGAGGACCTGACCGCCCGGGATACCCTGCTCAACCAGGATACCCAGCTCTCCACCAACGTATTCTGGAGCACTGCCTACTCGGATCTGCGGACGGAAAACATCATCACCTATTCCCCCAATGACGACGTTACCCCCATCGTCACCTTCGGGGATACCCTCACCTCCCGCACGACGGTCTCCACCGCTGCCAAGGAGCTGGAAAGCCAGGGCTACCGGGTGGTAGCCGGCATCAACGGCGACTTTTTCAACACCTCCAACGGCCTGCCCATCGGAATTCTGGTGTCAGACGGGCAGCTGCTCAGCAGCGACGGCGGCTACTACGCCGTCGGCTTTAAAGAGGACGGGTCCGCCGTCATCGGCAAGCCCGGCGTCACCGTCACCGCCGACCTGGGCTATGAGCTGGTGGACAGCAGCAACTATGCCACCGAGGTTGTCCGCACCATCGCCGGCGTCAACAAGGCCCGTGTATCCAGCGGCGGCATTTATCTCTATACTTACGACTTCAACGACCGCCACACCATCGGCACCAATGAGGCGGGCGTGGATGTGCTCTGCTCCATTGAGGACGGCGATCTGGCCATCGGCTCCTCCCTGACGCTGACCGTGGAGCGTGTGATCGAATCCTCCGGCACGGCCACGTCTGTGGGCCGGGACCAGGTGGTTCTCTCCGCCAACGCGCAGGCCAGCACCTATTATACCGACGCCCTGCGGAATATCCCCGCCGGCGCGGAAATCACCATCACAGTGACTGCCGCCGACGAGGCGTGGAACGACGTGGTCTATGCCGCAGGCGCACTGTATTCGCTGCTGGAAAACGGGGCCGTGCCGTCGGGCCTGCCCTCCGGCGTAAGTCCCCGCACCGCCATCGGCGTGAAGGCGGACGGCACCGTGGTCTTTTACACCATCGACGGCCGCCGGTCCGGCCATTCCATCGGCGCCAGCCTCAGCCAGGTGGGCCAGCGCCTGGCGGAGCTGGGCTGTGTGACCGCCGTCGGCCTGGACGGCGGCGGCTCCACCACCATCACGGTAACCCAGCCTGACGAGACGGCGGCCGCCACCATCAACCGCCCCTCCGACGGCAGCGAGCGGTCTGTCACCAACCACTTCTTCCTGGTCGCCACCAGCGAGCCCTCCGGCAGCCTGAGCCACTTCTATGTCCAGGCGGACTATGACTATGTCCTCGCCGGCAGTCAGGTGGAAATTTCCGCCGCCGCTGTGGACACCCACTATATCCCCATGGACTCCAGCTATGATCTGGAGGCATCCGCAGGCGAGCTGGAGGACCACATCCTCACCACTCCTGCCCGCGGCGGAGATATCACCGTCACCGCCTCCCGGGGCAGCCGGGAAGGCACCACCACCGTTCACGCCATTGCGGAGCCCACGGATGTGGCGATCCGCAATGCCAGCGGCACCATTCTCACCTCCCTGAGCGTCACGGCCGGCTCCTCCACCCAGCTCACCGGCTCCGCTGCCTGGAACCACATCTCCCTGAAGGCGGATCCGGAGGCCTTTGCCTGGTCTGTTTCCGGCAATATCGGAACCATTGATGAGCACGGCCTCTTCACCGCCACCGCCCCCGGCACCGGCACCATCACCGCCACCGCCGGCGGGCGCACCGCCACGGTACAGGTGACGGTCTCCACCATGTCCCTGCAGACAGTGGAGGACTTTGAATCCGCAGACACCGTCTTCAGCGCCCCCAGCAGCGGCAGCACCCTGTCCCTGGCTGCCGGTCACGGCTCCGTTCAGATCGGCAGCGGGTCCGGAAAGCTCGCCTATTCCCTGAACCTTCTCAGCGACACCGGCACCGGCTACTACTGTGAACTGCCCCTGGATGAGCCGCTGGAAACCGCCCCCTACACCCAGCTGAACCTCTGGGTGTACGGCGATGGCTCCGGCAACGTCCTGTCCCTCCTGGTCTCTGACGGTTCCCGGGACGTCCAGGAGCTGCAGGCGGCCGTTCTGGACTTCACCGGGTGGCAGCAGGTCACTGTGGACCTCACCAATGTCACGGAGCTGGAGGGCCTGCGCATCAGCCGGGAGATGGACACCACCGCCGCCGCGGACGGCGGCAGCGGCACCATCTATCTGGATCAGATGGTCCTCGCCTTCACCGGCGTGGCGGACAACGCCGTTCCGTCCATCTCCCTGACCCCCAGCGGCGGCACCCTCACCGCCTCCATTTCCGACGCCGTGGACGGCGTGCTGCCGGAATCCGCCGTCTCCGTCACTGTGGACGGGGCGGAGCAGACCTTCACCTACAACGCCGAAACCGGCGCCCTGAGCACGGCTCTGGTCTCCGACGGGCGGCCCCACCGGATCACGGTCACCGCCCGGGACGCCTCCGGCAACATCGGCCGGGCCTCCTACGACGTGCCGGTGAGCGATGACTGGACCCCCGTCTTTACGGACACCCAGGGCTACTGGGCAGCCACCTATGTGGATTTCCTGTACGATGCCGGCATCACCACCGGGTACTCCGACGGCACCTTCCGCCCCAATGCCAACATCTCCCGCCAGCAGTTCGCGGTGATGCTGTTCCGCTATCTGGGTCTGGACGGCAGCCAGTATGAGAGTGTGACCCTGCCCTTCGCTGATACCGCCTCCATCGGGGACTACGCCCTCACTGCCGTCAAGGCCCTGTACACCGAGGGCATCATCAACGGCTCCACCGGCGCCGACGGCCGGCTGTACTTCAACCCCGGCTCCAGCCTGACCCGGGCCCAGGCGGCCG
>CAMMCS010000204.1 GCA_946494635.1 uncultured Oscillibacter sp.
AAAACCTTTACATCTCCCAGTCGGCGGTGAGCCAGTCCGTCAAGCAGCTGGAGACAGCGCTCCAGGCCCGGCTGTTTGTCCGCAGCCCCCGGGGCGTCACCCTCACCGGGGAGGGGCAGATGCTGTACCAATACGTCCGCAGCGCCCTGGGCCTGCTGGCCACGGGAGAGGACAAGCTGTCCCAGGCCCAGCAGCTGCTGCTGGGGACATTGACCATCGGAGCCAGCGACACGGTGACCAGCTTCTTTCTCACGCCGTATTTGGACGCCTTTCACCGCCGTCACCCGGGCATCCGGCTGAAGATCGTCAGCGGCCGCAGTGCCAAGGTGCTGAGCATGCTGAAGTCCGGCGCCGTGGACATCGCCTTTGCCTCCTCCCCGTCGGATCCCGGCCTGTCCACCTGGCCCTGCTTTGCCACCCACTCCGTGTTTGTGGCCGGCAGCGGCTATGACTGTGACTTCGACCACCTGTACACCCGGCAGGAGATCGCGGACTTCCCCCTGATCCTGCTGGAGCGCAAAGCCAGCAGCCGGGTGTTCCTGGAGCAGTATTTCCTCCAGAGCGGCATCACCCTCTCCCCGGAGATCGAGCTCTCCTCCCGCAGCCTGCTGGTGTCTCTGGCCCGCATCGGCCTGGGCGTGGCCGGCGTGACCCTGGAATTCGTGCAGGACGCCCTGCTCAGCGGGGACATCCGTCTTTTGAAGACGGACTTCACCATCCCCGCCCGCAGTGTGGACATGTGTACCCTGCAGGAGGTAACCCCCACCGCCGCGGCCACCGCCTTTATGGAGATGGTCCGCCAGGGAGGCCGGTGATGCCATGGAGCGGCTGTTTTTGCTTCTGGAGCTGACCGGCACCCTGGCCTTCGCCGCCTCCGGCGCCATCACCGGGCTGAAAAAGAACATGGACATCTTCGGCGTCTGCATCCTGGGCCTCACCACTGCTGTGGGCGGCGGCGTCATCCGGGACCTGATCCTGGGCATCGCCCCGCCTGCCACGTTTCAGGATCCCGTCTACGCGGTGGTGGCCCTGCTGACCTCTCTGGTGCTGTTCCTGCCCCGCATCCGGCGGCTGCTGATGTGGGACCAGCGGCTCTATGATCTGGTGCTGCTGATCATGGACTCCGCCGGCCTCGGCATCTTCACAGTGGCTGGCATCCGCATCGCCTACCAGCAGGCAGCCCGGCCCACGCTGTTCCTGCTGGTGTTCGTGGGGGTGGTCACCGGCGTGGGCGGCGGACTGCTGCGGGACATGATGGCGGGAGACCCGCCTTACATCTTCGTCAAACACGTCTACGCCTCCGCCTCTCTGGCAGGGGCATTGGCCTGCGTCTGGCTCTGGCCCCTGGCGGGGCAGGCAGCCGCCATGCTGACCGGCTGCGGCCTGGTCATTACCATCCGCATCCTCTCCGCCCACTTCCGGTGGAACCTGCCCCATGCCCACGATTGAAACAGCAAGAGGGCCGCTCAAAAGAGCGGCCCTCACTTTTTCGGGGGGATAGGGCTTCCTCTGGTCTGTGCGGCCCAGCAGATAGTCCACACTGGTGTGGTACAGATCCGCCAGCTTTTCCAGGATTGCCACCGGAATATCGTTCTCCCCGGTCTCATATTGGGAATACCCCGTCTGGGACATCCCCAGCAGCTTTGCAAGCTCTGTTTGGCTCCTGTCGCTGTCCTCCCGCAGATCCCGGATGCGTGGATACATGGGCATCACCTCATGGCCGCTCTGGCAAGATACGGCCCCTATTTCTTCGGCGGATAGGGCTTTGCCTCATCCGTCAGCCCGGCCAGATAGTCCATGCTGGTCTCCAGCGCCAGGGCGATCCGGCGGCACTGTTCAAAGGTCATATTACGCTTTCCCGTCTCGATCTTGGAGTAGTCGCTCTGGTCGATCCCCGTCAGCATCTGCATCTTGACCTGGGAATAGCCCTTTGCCTTCCGCAGGGTCTTCATTGGCGTCATATCCATCACCCAACAAAATTATGCCCTGCTGACCTATTGAAAATAGGGTTATTTAGACCTATAATAGATCTTGAGGTGATGACGATGCCCCAGGAACCGGACTACAAAGCCGCCTATGAAATTCTGGAAGAAGCCCTGCGGAATGCCGACCGCATCCTGCGCCAGGCCCAACTGCGCACTGCCCTGCGGCTGGAACGGGAGCGGGCCAGCAGACCCCGAATTTCCGCAGGACAAAACCAAATAAAGCAGAAGCCGCTGCGCTGCAGCGGCTCCTGCCTTTTCAGGGCGCTTTATCCCATCCGCAGGGTGTCCCGCACGTCGCTGTCAAAGTACGCCACCGGATTCTGGGGCTCATCGTCCTGGCGGACCTCAAAGTGGAGGTGGGGCCCTGTGGACATACCGGTGGAGCCCACGGAGCCGATCATCTCCCCGGCCCGGACGGCGTCGCCCTCCTCCACCGTGAAGTCCCGGCACTGGCCGTAGAGGGTGGAGAGGCCGTCCCCGTGGTCGATGACCACATAATTGCCCCGCTCCACGTCATAGCCCAACGCCGCCACCGTGCCGCCCGCCGCCGCCAGGACCGCCTCGCCCGCCGGCGCGGCGATGTCGATGCCGGTGTGGGCTTCGTAAGCCTCGCCGCCCGGCTGCCACCGGGGGGTTCCATAGGGATTGGAGAGGCTGATGGTCGTAGCCCCCTCCATCGGCCACTGGAGGAAACGGCTGGCCGCCTCATCCACCGCGTAGACGCCGTAGATCCAGGGATCCTCGTCCCCTGCCAGCTGGGGCAGGAGGGTCAGGGTGCCGTCCTCCTCATATTCCACCCGCAGCTTGCCGGTGGACAGCTGATAGGTCTTGGTCTGCTCCGAGCCGTCGGTGAAGGTCACCGTCACCGTCAGCCGGGCGCCATCCAGCCGGTCGATGCTCTCCTGGTTGGCCGTCCGGGGGTCGCCCTCCCAGTCGATGCCGCCGGTGTCCTGGATCAGGAAGCCGTAGCGGGCCTCCGGGTCATAGTCCTCCGTGACGCTGGCTCCCAGGTCTGTCACCACATCCAGGGTCAAGGTTCCTTCTTCCTCGTCGCTGTAAATGGCGTTGATCGCCTCGTCACCGCTGGGCAGCTGGTACTCCGTGCCGCTGGCCTCGGCCTCCAGGTACTTCTGCACCTCCTCCCTGGGGAGGTCGCTCAGGGTCCTGCTGCGGTACAGCGCCTCTCGGTCAATGGCCAGGGAGATGGTCTGGATGTCCTCTCCCGTCACCTGGAACAGGCAGCCGGTGTAGTGGCCGCTCCCGGCGGACCAGCGGCTGGCGCCAGCCGCGCTGAAGGCCAGTCCCCCGTTGGCGTTGGCCTCGTAGCGCTCCCCCGTGTCGGCGGCGTAGGCCGTCAGGCCGAAGGAAAACGCAGGCAGGGCCGCCACCGGCACGCCGTCGGCAGCTGTCTCTCCGCCGCCGATGGGCCCCAGGGTCACAGAGCCCGCCACCAGGGCCAGGGCGCAGGCGGCGCACACCGCCGCCCGGACCACCG
>CAMMCS010000205.1 GCA_946494635.1 uncultured Oscillibacter sp.
CGGGACGAGGGGAACTTCTACAACCGGCCCACCATGGACATGGAGCGGTACACCCTCCCGGCGGGCAGCGAACAGGCCCGGGCGGTGCTGGAGCTGCTGGATGGCTACACCTGGCACCCCTGCTGGGACACCCTGACGGGAGAGACCAGCATCTCCGGCATCGGCAGCCTGAGCGTGACGCTGTACGATCCCCAGGATGCGGAGCGGGAGCTTGATGTCTACAGCGGCACCGGGAAGATCCGGCTGAACGGCAGGATCGTCCGGCTGGACTACTTTGGAAACGGCACGGCAGAGGCGTTGAGCCGGGAGCTGGCCAATCTCCTCCGGGGCGAATCCGGGGTTGCAAACTGAAAATCTTGTATTATAATGAGAGGGCTGTCCGATGCGGGCAGCCCGATTTTTGTGTGTTTTGGGAGAGGCCTGTTATGAAGCTGGAGAACAATCTGGGCACGGACCCCATCCGGCCCCTGGTGCTGCGGATCGCCATTCCCAGCATGCTGGCCCAGTTCGTCAGCGTGCTGTACAGCATCGTGGACCGCATCTACATCAGCAACATCCCGGTGATCGGGGAGACGGCCCTGGCGGGGGTGGGGGTCTGCGGCCCGGTGGTCACCATGATCGGCGCCTTTGCCTCCCTGATCGGCGTGGGCGGCTCGCCCCTCATGAGCATCCGCATGGGAGAGGGCAGGACGGAGGAGGCCCGGAAGATCCTCTCCAACAGCTTTTTGATGCTGTGCGTCTGCTCCGTGGCCCTGATGGCGGTGGTGTTCCCCCTGCGGCGGCCCATGCTGATGGCCTTCGGCGCCAGCGACGCCACCTACGGCTACGCCAATACCTACTTCACGGTCTACCTCTGCGGCACGGTGTTCAACCTCCTGTCCCTTGGGATGAACCAGTTCATCATCTGCCAGGGCTATGCCAGGAAGGGCATGCTCTCCGTCATGCTGGGGGCGGCCATGAACATCGTGCTGGACCCGGTGTTCATCTTCGGCTTCGACATGGGGGTGGCCGGGGCCGCCGTGGCCACGGTGCTGTCCCAGCTGGCCAGCTGCCTCTATGTGCTGCGGTTCCTCTTCAGCAAGTCCGTGCCTGTCGCTATCACCTTCGGCGGGTATGACGGGCGGCTGATGCTCCGCATCCTGGCGGTGGGCATGACGCCCTTCCTCATCATCGGCGTGGACAACATCATGATCATCTCCATGAACGCCATCCTCCAGTCCTACGGAGGGGCGGAGCTGGGGGACCGGCTGGTGACCTGCGCCACCATCGCCCAGAGCTTCATGCTGGTGGTGACCATGCCCCTGGGCGGCATCTCCGCCGGCACCGGCACCATCCTGGCCTACAACTACGGCGCCCGGCGGCGGGATCGGATTTTGAAGGCCCAGGCCTTCATCGCCGGGCTGTGCGCGGCCTATGTGACGCTGCTGTTCCTGCTCTCCCGGCTGGCCGGCGGGCTGTTCGTCCGCCTCTTCACCACCGAGCCGGGCCTGGCGGCGGAGGCTCTGGATGCCATCCATGTATTCACCCTGGCCATCATCCCCCTGGGCCTGCAGTACGCCATCGTGGACGGGTTCACCGGCATGGGGAAGGTGCAGCTGGCCCTGCCTCTGTCCGCCTTCCGGAAGGCGGTGTACTTCATCGCCCTGTTCGCCCTGCCCGGGACCTTCGGCGTCCGGGCGGCCTTTTACGCGGAACCGGTCTCCGACATTCTGGGCCCTGTTGTCAGCGTCGCGGTTTACGCGCTGGCCATCCGCCGGATCCTGAATTTCCCCGGCCAGGAGGCGGCGCCGGAGCCCCCGGAGAAATGACCGGGGCGCCTGGGAAGGTTCCGCCGGATCTTTCGGCGTTTCTGCACAAAACAGCACCGGGGTTTTTGCCGACTTGACGAAAACCCCGGCGTTTTTTTGCCCTCCTGTCCAAATCCGGGATTGTGCCAAAATTTTTGTTGTATTGCCAGGTGGGATGTTGTATAATTTCTACATTAGGCGACCCCCGGCGGCCGGGTTTTCCCTGCCGCGGCAACAGCATAACATAAGGAGTGGAAAACGAACATGAGCTATTCTGTACAAAACATCCGCAACGTCTGTCTGCTGGGTCACAGCGGAAACGGCAAGACCGCCCTGGTAGAGAGCCTGCTGTATATGACCGGCGCCATTGACCGTATGGGCCGCGGCGCCGACGGAAATACTGTCTGCGACTACGATCCTGAGGAGATCAAACGGAAGATTTCCATTTCCACCGCGGTGGCGCCGCTGGAGTACAAGGGCTGCCGGATCAATCTGCTGGATACGCCGGGCGCCTTCGACTTTGCCGGCGAGGTGATCGAGGCCCTGCGGGCCGCCGACGCCGCCATCATCGTCTGCTCCGCCAAGGACGGCGTGTCCGTGGGCCTGGAGAAGGCGTGGAAGTACTGCGAGGAGCGGAACATGCCCCGCTTCATCTATATCTCCAAGACCGATGAGGACAACAGCGACTACAACGCCACCTTCGAGGCACTGCGGGCCCGGTTCGGCAACAAGATCGCGCCCCTGGTGGTGCCTATCTGGGATGACAACAAGAAGGTCACCGGCATCATTGACGTGCTGAACAAGCGTGCCTATGAGATGCAGGACCTGAAGCGGGTGGAGATCGACATTCCGGAGGGGAAGGACGCCGTCATCGAGGAGTTCAACAACGCCCTGAAGGAGTCCGTGGCCGAGACCAGCGAGGAGTTTATGGACAAGTTCTTCGGCGGCGAGGACTTCACCTACGCCGAGATGATCCAGGGCCTGCGCCAGGGCGTGCGGGAGCTGAGCCTGTTCCCCGTGCTGTGCGGCTCCGCCGTCAACTGCATGGGCACTCTGATGCTGCTGGACGACATCGTGGACCTGCTGCCCAACCCCATGGAGGGCAACTATCACAAGGCCACCCGCCAGGACGGCGAGACGGAGCCCTTCGTGGTCTCCCCCGGCGGCGTGCCCACGGCCTTCGTGTTCAAGACCGTCTCTGACCAGTACGGCAAGTACAGCTTTGTGAAGGTCCTCTCCGGCAGCCTGACGCCGGACCTGCCCATGGTCAACGCCCGTACCGGCCAGCAGGAGAAGCTGGGCCGCCTGTACGCCATGCGGGGCAAGAAGGCCACCGAGGTGAAGGAGCTCACCTGCGGCGACATCGGTGCCATCGGCAAGATGGAGAAGGTCAAGACCGGCGACACGCTGTGCGACGCCCGGAAGGTGGTGGCCCTGAAGGAGCTGCCCTTTGCCGAGCCCTGCTATTCCGTGGCCGTGGTGCCCAAGACCCGTGGCCAGGAGGACAAGATCGCCCAGGGCCTCAACAAGCTCAATGAGGAGGATCCCACCTTCTCCGTGGCCAACAACGCCGAGACCCACCAGATGGTGCTCTCCGGCTCCGGCGATATGCAGGTGGACGTGCTGATCAGCAAGCTGAAGAGCCGCTTCAACGTGGAGGCGGAGCTGAAGCCCGTCCGGGT
>CAMMCS010000206.1 GCA_946494635.1 uncultured Oscillibacter sp.
GGCTGGGGGCCTTGCCGCCGTGCCCGGGGGGCAGCTAAAAACCACCCCCGGCATCTTTGGACACCCACAGGGAAAGACCGGGGGGCGGGGCCCGGGGGGGCCCGCTCCACCGTCTTTTCACATCTCTCCGAAGAACTTGTCGTGGATGGCCCGGACGGCCCGGTTCACATCCTCCTCATCCAGCAGGACGGAGACCCGGATCTCCGAGGTGTTGATCATCTGGATGTTGATACCGGCCTCGTACAGGGCCTCGAACATCTTGGCGGCCACGCCGCAGTTGCTCATGAGGCCCGCTCCCACGATAGAGACCTTGCCGATGTGCTCGTCAGTCTCAATGTGATCGAACTTCAGGGCCTCCCTGTGCTCTTCCAGGATCTGGCGGGACTCCTCCAGGTCCTTTTTATGGACGGTAAAGGTGATATCCTTGGTGTCCTCCCGGCCAATGGACTGCAGAATCACGTCCACGTTGATGTTGTGCTTGCTCAAAAGGTCAAAGACCTGGAAGGCAACACCGGGGTTGTGCTGCAGGCCGATCAGGGCCACCCGGGCGATGCTGGTGTCCTTGGCGACACCGGCGATATTGGTTTTCTCCACTTTTGTGACCTCCTTCACTTTCGTGCCGGGCTTGCGCTCCAGGCTGGAAAGCACTTCCAAATTCACATTGAACTTCTTGGCCAGCTCCACGCTGCGGTTGTGGAGCACCTGGGCCCCCTGGCTGGCCAGCTCCAGCATCTCGTCGTAGGTGATCTCCTCCAGCTTCCGGGCATTGGGGACGATGCGGGGATCCGTGGTGTAGACGCCGTCCACATCCGTGTAGATCTGGCACAGGTCCGCCCGGAAGGCCGCTGCCAGCGCCACAGCGCTGGTGTCAGATCCGCCCCGGCCCAGGGTGGTGACATCGCCGGTGCGGTCCACTCCCTGGAAGCCGGTGACAATCACGATTCGGTGCTGGTCCAGCTCCGACTGGATGCGCTCTGCGTCGATCTTCTTGATCCGGGCGTCAGAGTGGACAGAGGTGGTCTGGATCCCCACCTGCCAGGCCGCCAGCGACACGCAGGGCAGGCCCATGGCCTCCAGCGCCATGGCGCACAGCGCCACGGAGATCTGCTCGCCGGTGGAGAGCAGCATGTCCATCTCCCGCTTGGAGGCGTGGGGGTTGATCTCCGCCGCCTTTTCAATCAGATCGTCTGTGGTATCGCCCTGGGCGGAGAGGACCACGATCACATCCTTCCCCTCCAGATAGGTCTCTGCGATGATGCCGGCCACATTGCGGATACGCTGGGCGTCCCGCACGCTGCTGCCGCCGAATTTCTGTACAATCAAACTCATGGCGTTTCCTTCTTTAACTCAAAGTCAAGTCTCCCGCTGGCTCCCGTGCCCGCTCCAG
Source organism: uncultured Oscillibacter sp. (assembly GCA_946494635.1). Lineage (GTDB taxonomy): Bacteria > Bacillota > Clostridia > Oscillospirales > Oscillospiraceae > Oscillibacter. The sequence goes on from CAMMCS010000206.1 coordinate 1,388, forward strand.
TATATGTCTCCGGAGGCGGGCTGGGGCTTATCCCAGCACCCGCATCCTGGCAAGCTGCCGGAGGCCTTCGGCCTGTTTCGCCGCCTCCAGGCCGCTGAGCGGCTCCGTGAGGAAGGCGGTCTCCCCGTCCTCGCTGAGCACCTCCACCTGGCCGAAGGCCGCCGCCGCGTCGGTGAGGCTGCCGTCGATGCGGAAGTACCACCGTCCCCGGAGCGTCATTGGATCAGCGAAGCCCTCTGTCTCCGGCTCCCAGCCGATCTCCTCCCGGCGGGGACTGGCCTGCAGCGCCTCCATCACATCCGCCACGCAGGCGGAGGCGGTGGGCATCTCTCCGGCGCCCTTTCCGTAGAACATCACCTCTCCGGTGGCGTTGCCCCGGACCATCACGGCGTTGAATACATCCTCCACATTGGCCAGGGGGTGCTCCTCCGGAACCAGATGGGGCGCCACATAGGCGGTCCGCCCATTCCCCGGCAGGCGGACGGCACGGCCCAGCAGCTTCACCCGGTACCCGCCCCGCTGGACGATCTTCACGTCCCGGAGGGACAGGTTCCGGATCCCCTCCATGGGCACATCCGCCGGATCCACCTGGCGGCCAAAGGCCAGGTCCGCCAGAATACAGATCTTCCGTCCGGCGTCGATGCCGTCCACGTCGGCGGAGGGATCCGCCTCCGCATAGCCCTTCTCCTGAGCCTCCCGCAGGGCGTCGGAAAAAAACGCGCCGGTACGGACCATGCGGGTGAGAATATAATTGGAGGTACCGTTCAAAATGCCGTACACCTCGTCGATGCGGTTGGCCGCCATGCACTGGGTCAGGGGATGCAGCACCGGGATGCCGCCCCCCACGCTGGCCTCGAACAGATAGTTCACGCCCCGCTTCTTCGCCAGGGCCAGCAGCTCACAGCCCTTTTCCGCCACCAGCTGCTTGTTGGCCGTCACCACATGCTTTCCGGCGTTCAGCGCCCGTTTCGTATATTCATAGGCCGCATCCACGCCGCCGATGGTCTCCACCACCACACGGATGGCGCCGTCCTCCTCGATCTTCCGAAAGTCATCTGTCATCAGCTGGCGGTAGGGCCCGTCCTTGAAATGGCGCACCAGCACGGTCTTTACCTGCAGGGGCTCTCCAAGCTTCCGCTCGATCTGGGCGGCATTTTCCGCCACAACCCTGGCAACCCCGGTGCCTACGGTGCCCAGGCCCATGATCGCAATTTGTACCATACTGTATTCCGCTCCTCTGTTATCCGGCCAGGACTTCCACCCGCACCACGCCGTCCACGGTGGAGATGCTGGCCATCAGCTGCTCCAGAGACTCCTCCAGGCCGCTGGTCTCAGCGGAGATGGTCACCGCCGCGCAGCCGTTGGTGGGAATACTCTGGTTGATGGTGAGGATGTTGGCCCCGGAGGCGGCAAACACCGCCAGCACACTGGAGAGCACGCCGGTGTTGTCCTTGAGCATGCAGTAGAACGTGATGATATGCTCCGCCTTCATGTCGTTGAAGGGCTGCACCGCGTCCTTATATTTGTAGAATGCGCTGCGGCTGATGCCCACCATCCTTGTGGCCTCGCCCACAGTGTCTGCCTCGCCGGTCTGCATCATGCGCTTGGCCTCGGCCACCTTCATGAAAATCTCCGGCAGAGCACTTGCGGCCACAATGTAATACTTGATTTCTCTCGCCATTCCGTCCGCCTCCTATGGTCATTTGTCTCTGTTCGAAAGCATTGTATCAAATTCCTCTGGTCAATGCAACCAAATCCGTCGAATTTTCTTTGGAAAAAATATCAAAACTTCCTGTCGCTTCTCCCGTTTCCCTAAGCAGAATGCCGGAAACAAAGCCAGGCGCCCCGGCTTCTGCCAGGGCGCCTGCGCACCGAGCCTGATGAATCAGTTCCCCGCCTCAAAGACAGCCTTCATGCCCTTGTAGGTCTCGTAGCAGTCCAGCTTGGATACCGTCTCGAAGGGTGCGTGCATGCTGAGCACCGGCACGCCCGCGTCCAGGGTGGTGATGTTGCGGTTGGCCATATACATGGCCACGGTGCCGCCGCCGCCGGCGTCCACCTTGCCCA
>CAMMCS010000207.1 GCA_946494635.1 uncultured Oscillibacter sp.
TCACATACAGGGTGGCCACCGCCTGCTTCTGGTTCAGGCCCATGTCGATGAGCCGATGGTGGATGTGGCTCCGGTCGGCGTGCATAGGGCTCTGACCGTGGGCAATGCGGCGGATGAAGGCAAAGGCCGTGTCAAAGATCGGCAGTCCCAGGATCAGGAAGGGCACCGCAAAGGAGATGATGGCATAGAACTTGAACAGCCCCTCAATGGACATGGTGGCCAGAATATAGCCCAGAAACGTGGCGCCGGTGTCCCCCATGAACATTTTTGCTGGATTCATATTGTAGGGCATGAACCCCACGCAGGCCCCCACCAGGGCGGCCATCACCACCGCCACCTGGAACTGCCCGCCCAGAAGGGCGATCACCAGCACCGTGGTGGCGGAGATGGCAGATACGCCGTTGGCCAGGCCGTCCAGGCCGTCGATCAGATTCACCGCGTTGGTGATGGCCACGATCCACAGCACCGTCAGGGGCACGGACAGCTTCCCCAGCACCCAGTAGGGGCTGTCTGAAAAGACGTTGGGGTTGGAGAATGCCTGGATCACCACGCCGTTGAGCGCGGGAATCAGCGCCGCTATGATCTGCACCACAAACTTCAGCAGCGCCGGCAGGGCCATGATGTCGTCCACCACGCCCAGCACCACGATGATGACGGCCCCCAGCAGGATGCTGCGCATCTCTGCCGTAATTTCCACAAACAGCAGGATGCTCACCATGAAGCCGATGAAGATGGCCAACCCCCCCAGCCGGGGGATGGGCGTCTTGTGCATCCGCCGGGCGTCCTTAGGCACGTCGATGGCCCCCACCTTGTAGGCGAAGGTCTTGACCACCGGCGTCATGAGAAAGCTGACAACCAGCGCCACCAGCAGCGCCAGCAGCGAATAGGCGATCAGCCTGTTTTCGATCAGCATGATGTCTCCTCCATCACCGGGGCAGGAAGCCCACCTTCTTGTAGACCTTGTTCAGCGTGCGGTTTGCCACATGGGCCGCCTTCTCTGCGCCGGCGCGGTAGACGCTCTCCAGGTACGCCTTATCCGCCAGCAGGCGCTCGGTCTCCTCCCGGATGGGGCGCAGCAGCTCCACCACGGATTCGCCCACCGCCTGCTTGAAGTCGCCGTAGCCATGGCCGGCGAACTCCCGCTCGATGGTGTCAAAGTCCTTGCCGGTGGCCACGGCGTAAATCTGCATCAGGTTGGACACGCCGGGTTTATTGGCCGGGTCAAAGCGGACGCAGGCCTCGGAGTCCGTCACGGCCTTCTTGAACTTACGCAGGATGTCCTCAGGCTTTTCCAGCATATAGACGCAGCCGTTCTGGTCATGGTCGGACTTGCTCATCTTCTTCTCCGGGCTGGTGAGGCTCATGACCCGGGCGCCCACCTGGGGAATGTAGGGCTCCGGCAGCTTGAACACGTCGCCGTAGATCCCGTTGAACCGGGTGGCGATGTCCCGGCAGATCTCCACGTGCTGCTTCTGGTCGCCGCCCACCGGCACCAGGTCCGCCTGGTACAGCAGGATGTCCGCCGCCATCAGGGCCGGGTAGGTGAAGAGGCCCGCGTTGATGTTGTCCGCGTTCTTGGCGGACTTGTCCTTGAACTGGGTCATGCGGCTGAGCTCGCCGAACATGGTGTAGCAGTCCAGCACCCAGCCCAGCTGGGCGTGGGCCGGCACATGGGACTGGACGAACAGCACGTTCCTCTCCGGATCCAGGCCGCTGGCGATATAGGCAGCCACCTGGGTGAGGGTGTGCCGCCGCAGCTCCGCCGGCACCTGCCGCACCGTGATGGTGTGCATGTCCGCCAGCATATAGTAGCAGTCATATTCGTCAGCCAGGGCCGCCCAATTCTTGATGGCCCCCAGATAGGAGCCCAGCGTCAGGTCCCCGGAGGGCTGGATGCCGCTCAAAATTCTCTTTTTCTGCACATCGTTTTCCATTTGTCAACACCTCAGAACTTCACACCGCCGGGACACCTTTCCCGCCGCGGCGATATACGGCGTTTATTATACCACAATCCGGCAAAAAGTGCAATCTCTGTTTCCGCCAGGGCCTTGTCTTCCCGGGGCAGATGTGATAGGATGGAGCCATCTAAAAATCGCGCTGGGCGCGTTTTGGGAGGAAGCTGTTATGAAAATCGACATCACGCTGAAGATCACACCCAAAATGGCCTCGGATGCACAGGGCCACGAGCAGAAGGTGCTGGTTGGCCACCTAGGCACCCATTTCGATGTGATGGACAAGGAATTTCCCTTGGAGTACACCGAACGGCCCGGCGTGGTTTTCGATGTCAGCAGCGTGACAGACCGGGACATCGACTGTCCGGACCTGGAGCTGGACCGGGTGGAGCCGGGGATGTTCGTGGCTTTTTACTCCGGCTTCGCGGAGGAACCCGGCTACGGCACCCGGGAATACTTCCACGACCACCCCCAGCTGTCGGATACCCTGATCGACGCCTTGGTGGCAAAGGGCGTCTCCATCATCGGTCTGGACTTCGCCGGGGTCCGGCGGGGCAGGGAGCACACGCCCAAGGACCAGTTCTGCGCCGACCACGGGGTGTTCGTTGTGGAGAACCTGTACAATCTCAAGGCGGTGTTGAACGCCGGCGGGCGCTTCACTGCCCACACCTACCCCATGAACTACGCAGAGATGTCGGGCCTTCCCTGCCGTGTGGTGGCGGAAGTCTGACTTCCAGGCGCATTTCCCCTGGGCGGCAGATCGCCGCCCCTACGGCGTTGAAAGAGACCTTTCCGCCATCGAAAAGCGGGCCGGCACACAGGCCGGCCCCTACACACGATCCAAAAAGGAGCTGTCCGCCATGACATCCCACTTCTGCACCTGCCAAAACACCGCCTGCCGCTGCCATCCGTCCAACCACGACCAGGGGTGCGACCTGTGCATCCAGAAGGAGCTGCGGAAGGGCGAGATCCCCAGCTGCTTCTTCAACCTGGTGATCCGGCCGGGAGAGACCGTGGAGGACTGCACCCTAGCGGCCTTCGCCCGCCGGGTGCTGGAACAGGCATAGCTGCCTCTGAAACGTCCACAGACAGATAAAAACGAAAAGATAAGAGATAAAAGGTACGGACGAAACGAACTTTTATCTCTTATCTTTTATTTGCTGTTTTTCACCGCGGGGCGGCCGCCTCACAGCCACGCCGTCTCCAGCAGCTCATCCTTTTTGGCCCGGGTCATCAGCTCCCGGACCACCTCCCGCACCTGTTTGCCCTCGTAGAGGACCTCATAGGCGCACCGGCTGATGGGCATTTCCACATTTTCCCGCTCGCTGAGCTGGTGGATGCTCATGGCGGCAAAGTAACCCTCCACCACGGCGCCAACCTCTCTCATAGCCTCCTGCGGCTGCTTCCCCTGCCCAATGAGGATTCCAGCCCGGCGGTTCCGGGAGTGCATGGAGGTGCAGGTGACGATCAGATCCCCCATGC
>CAMMCS010000208.1 GCA_946494635.1 uncultured Oscillibacter sp.
GTATCAGTTATAACGCAAACGTACATACTGCATAACTTTTCGAGACTTCTGCGGAAGTCTCGATTTTTTTATAATAGAGGCACAAAAGGAATCGCCCCCGCATGGGGTGGGATCAAGAGGTGTGCCATGAACAATTTTCTCTTTGAAAACGGGACCAAGTTCCTCTTTGGCGGCGGCTGTGTGCGGGAGTATCTGGCCAGTTTTCTGGCGGGGTTTGGTCCCAGTGTGCTGCTTGTCACGGAGGAGGACGGCCGGAACTCCGACGCGGCGGACGAGGTGCGGAACATCCTGCGCCGAAGTGGGAAACAGACGGCGGAGTGCGTAGTCGGCCCGTTCTGTCCCCGGTATGAACAGGTACAGCAGGCGGCCAGGCTGTGCCGGGAGCGCCATGTGGACCTGATCCTCGGCGTGGGTGGCTCCGCTGTTTTGGACGGCTGCAAGGCCGCCTCTCTGGCGGCGGTGTGCCGGGGCGACCTGTGGGAGAATTTTGGGAAATTGCAGGGCGTGGTGGACGTGCCGCCCCTGCCGGTGGGCTTTGTGGCCTCCTACTTGGAGGCCGGGGCTATCAACGGCGCGGCGGGGCTGATCCATGAAAACCAGTGTGTCTGGAGGGACTATCCTCCCTGTGACCCGCAATTTGCCCTGCTGGACCCGGGCTATACCCGAAAACTGTCTCGCCAACTGCTTACTGCCCAGGGATTCTCCGCTCTGGCCGGCGCGTTGGAACAATATCTGACCCCGGCGGACGGGATGGGCGTCTCCCATGAATTGCTGGAAACCTTGATGCGGGGCATGGTCCAAGATCTGCGCGTCTGCCGGACCGTTCCAAGCGACGAAGATGCCCGGAGCAACCTTATGTGGCGGTGCGCCCTGTGGGGGAGCCGGTTTTTCCAGCTGGGCCGGCGGTTCTCCTTCCCGCATTTACCTCTGCGTGAGGCAGCCATCCTCTCGTCATCGGATTGGGCGGAGTATGCCGGGGCGCTGGCCGTCCTTCTCCTGGCCCACTGCCGTCGGGAGGCGGAGCGACATCCCGACGTGCTGGCACAGCTGGCCCATCGTGTATGGGAAGTGCCGGAAACAGGTCAAGACGAGCAAGAAGCGGCTCAGGCCAGCATCCGTGCCTTTGCGGACTTCCTGCGGGAGCTGGAACTGCCCACAGAATATGCGGAATTGGACGATGCACTGCGGTGCCATTTGAAGAAATCTGCCGCTACTCAAAACCTTTTGGTATATACTGCGTAACGAATCGGAACTTCCGCAGAAGGCGGATCTGCATTATCATCATTTCTGTAAGAACGATACCCGCAAGGAGGCATTTGACCATGAATACGCGCACACTGGGCGCTGACCTGACGGTTTCCGCTGTGGGGCTGGGCTGTATGGGGTTCAGCCACGCCTACGGAGCGCCCACAGAGCGGAGCGAGGCCGTCCGGGCCATCCGGGCCGCTTACGATATGGGCTACACCCTGTTCGACACCGCCGAGACCTACGGCACCGCCGCCGATCCCCACGAAAACGAGAAGCTGGTGGGCGAGGCGCTGAAGGATGTCCGGGACAAGGTGCAGATCGTCACCAAGTTCGGCATCCGCTTCGACGAGACCAGCACGGCGGTGAACAAGCCGCTGATCCCCGACGCCCGGCCCGAGACCATCCGCTCCTCGGTGGAGGGCTCCCTCCGGCGGCTCCAGACCGACCACATCGACCTTTACTTTCAGCACCGAATGGACCCCAATGTGGAGCCGGAGGCGGTGGCCCAGGTGATGGCCGACCTGATGAAAGAGGGCAAGATCACCCACTGGGGCATCTCCGAGGTAACGGAGGACTACCTGCGCCGGGCCCACGCGATCTGCCCGGTGACGGCGGTGCAGAACCGATACTCCATGATGGCCCGGTGGCATGAGGCGCTGTTCCCGGTGCTGGAGGAATTGAACGTGGGCTTTATGGCCTTTTCCCCCATGGCCAACGGCCTGCTGACCGGAGCCTATGGGAAGGACTCCAAATTCGATTCCAAGCTGGACTACCGCAGCGCCATGCCCCAGTTTACGCCGGAGGCGGCGGAGGAGAACCGGGAGCTGCTCCGGGTCCTGGATGTTTTGGCGAAAGACCGGCATGCCACCCCCGCCCAGCTCTCCCTGGCCTGGATGCTGTGCAAAAAGCCGTACATTGTTCCCGTCCCCGGCAGCCGGAAGGTGGAGCGGTTGCGGGAGAACGCCGGGGCAGCGGAAGTGCAGCTGTCCGCCGCCGAGGTGGCGCAAATCGACCATATCCTGGATACCATCCCCATGTCCGCCGTGTTCGGCGGTACGAAAGTCATCAACAAGTAAACAGAGGAAAGCAGAAAGGATGAACGCTCGATGAAACAGCACCACAAATGGCTGGCTCTGGCCCTGGCCGGGGCCTTGACCCTCTCTTTGCTGGCCGGATGCGCCGGGAACGAAAACCCCGGCGCATCTGACAGCGGCTCTGCTTCCCAGGAGGCACAGGAGCCTGTCACACAAACCGGGTCTGACGCTCTGGTGATTGCCGAGCAGGGGATCTTCTCTGCCGGCGGCACAGTGATCCAGTCAGACGGCACCTTCGACGTGGCCAATTACTACACCTCCCGGGAGGGTTCTACCTCTCACGTGGATCACGCCAATGTGCTCTATCAGATTCCCGAGGATGCTACGGGCCTGCCCATGGTATTCCTCCACGGCTACGGCCAGTCCCGCATGGGCTGGATGACCACCCCCGATGGCCGGGAGGGCTGGAGTAATATGTTCCTGCGGATGGGCCACAGCGTCTGGCTCATCGACCAGCCCCGCCGGGGCGAGGCCGGGCAGACCTCCGTGGCGGGTACGATGACTACCACCCCCTCCGACCAGACCTGGTACACCCAGTTCCGCATCGGCACCTACCTGAATGATGCGTTCACCTACAACGAGGGCTCCCAGTTCCCCCAGGGGGAGGACGTGCTGGACCAGTTCTTCCGCCAGATGACCCCGGACACCGGCATGGACAACGCCGCCGGGGACCAGAACATCGACAACACCGTGGTGGCCCAGGCGGTGGCGGCCGCCATCGACGAGATCTATGACCGCACCGGCCAGGACTCCATCCTGGTGACCCACTCCCAGGGCGGCCTGCCCGGCTGGGAGGTGCCCCGTTACACCGACCACGTGGCCGCCATCGTGGCCATTGAGCCCGGCGGAGCGCCCCAGGTGGACAGCGACGCCTACAACGCCATGGTGGAGCAGGAGATCCCCGTCACCTTCTACTACGGCGACTACATCGGTGAGGAGTTCACCGACGTGCCCGCCGCCGCCATGTGGTCCATGATGGCCTCCAGCGCCGATACCTTTACCGAGGCGTACAACGCCGCCGGCGGAAACAGCACCGTGATCCACCTGCCCGACGAGGGCATCACCGGCAACTCCCACTT
>CAMMCS010000209.1 GCA_946494635.1 uncultured Oscillibacter sp.
TGGTGAGCGGCGTGGTGGTGCTGCTGGTGGTGTTATTTGCGCTGTGGGTGATCCTGGACGGCATCCGGTACAGACGCTACCGCCGGCGGTACCTGCGGCCCGGCATGGGGCGGCCCACGGTGCTGTACTACCCCATCTTCTGGGGACGGCCCCGGCGTCCAAGACCCCCGCGGCCGCCCAGGCCGCCCCGCCGTCCGCCCACCGGGGGCACATTCGGAGGCGGTTCCCGGGGCGGGATGTTCAGCGGCGGCAGCTTCGGCGGTGCCGGCGGCCGGCGGGGATCCTTCGGCGGCGGTGCCTTTCGGGGCGGCGGAGGCCGCCGCGGCGGCTTCGGCGGCGGTTCTTTCCGCGGAGGAGGCGGCCGGCGGGGCGGCGGCTTCCGTGGCGGCCGGCGGTGAGCCCTTCAAAATAAAACGGCACATCTCAGAAGAGATGCGCCGTTTTGTTTTGCCGCGGGGCTTACAGAGTCAGAGAAGGGGCGGCATAGGTACGGCCGGCCAGTTCCTGGTCCAGCATGTACAGGCCCTTGGGGTCGGAGCCGAAGAGCTCCATTTTCTTAATGAGGTCGGAGGCATTGGTTTCCTCTTCCCCCTGCTCTTTTACGAACCAGTCCAGGAACTGCATGGTGCGGAAATCCCTGGCCTGATAGGCGGCCTCGTAGATATTGTGGATCAGGGAGGTCACATACTGCTCGTGAGCAAGGCCGGCCTTCAGGGGATCCATATTGGCGGCCAGCTGGGCATCGGGCTTTGCGATTGCCTCCAGCGTCACGGGGACGTCGTTGTTCTGCAGGTATTGGAGCATCAGCATGGCATGGTCCCGCTCCTCCTGCGCCTGGACTTTGTACCAGTTGGCAAAGCCGGCGAGCCCCTGCTCCACATAGAAGTTGGAAAATTGGAGATAGAGGTAGGCAGAGTAGAACTCTTTATTAACCTGATCGTTGAGCAGCTGCGATACTTTTTCGTTCAGCATATAAATTCGTCCTTTCCCATTGTGCTGGAATATGGTTTGTGTAGGTTAACTACTGGAGATTATACCACAGACTTCAAAAAACACAATCCCGTTTTTTTCAAAATAGAGATAGACGCGGCACGGGGAACGTGCTACAATGAGGGGCGAATCGGCTGAGGGGGGGGCACCTGGGTTTCTTAACGGAATCTAAACGATAAAGGCCTCTTTTTGACGTCGTTCTGACAATATTCATGCTACAATGTAGACCAGTTTCCGGAGGTGCCGGAGACGGCGAGGAAAAGAGGTGTCTGTGTGCTTTTTCACCGAAAAATGCGACTGTCGCCCGCCCGGATCATTCTGCTGGGCTTTGCGCTTTTAATCCTGACGGGCGCGCTGCTGCTGACGCTTCCGATCGCTACCAGGGACGGGCAGGGCGCACCGTTTCTTGACGCGCTGTTCACCGCCACATCCGCCACCTGTGTGACGGGGCTGGTGGTACAGGATACGTCCCTGTACTGGACGGTATTCGGCCAGGCGGTGATTATCCTGCTGATCCAGATTGGCGGTATGGGCGTGGTGACTGCGGCGGTGACCCTGTCCATGCTGGCGGGGCGGAGGATCGGCCTGAAACAGCGCTGGGTCATGCAGGAATCCATCTCTGCTCCCCAGGTGGGCGGCATCGTCCGGCGGACGCGGTTTATTCTGGCGGCTACATTTCTGATGGAGGGGATCGGCGCACTGCTGCTGGCCCTGCGGTTCTGCCCGGAGATGGGGCTGCGGGGAATCTGGTATGCGGTGTTCCACTCCATTTCATCTTTCTGCAACGCGGGCTTTGATCTGATGGGGGCTGAGGCGGGGACGCCGTTTGTCTCGCTGACGGGCTATGCGGATGACCCGCTGGTGACGCTCACGGTGGCGGGGCTGATCGCCCTTGGCGGCATCGGCTTTATCACCTGGGGAGACGTGCGGGAGCACAAGTGGCATGTGCGGGCCTACTGCCTGCAGACCAAGCTGGTGCTGACCGTGACAGCGCTGCTGATCCTGCTGCCGACCCTGTTTTTCCTTTTCTATGAGTTCCAGCTTCCGCAATGGCAGTCCCTGACAGGAAAAGAGAAGGTCCTGGGGGCGCTGTTCCAGTCCGTGACCCCCAGAACGGCGGGCTACAATACGGTGGATCTCACCCTCTTGAGCGGCCCGTCTCAAATGATTATTACGATGCTGATGCTCATTGGCGCTTCGCCGGGGTCCACTGCCGGCGGCTTCAAGGTGACCACCCTGGCGGTGTTCTTCCTGGCGGCAAAGTCTGTCTTTCTCAAAAAAGAGAGCCTGCAGAGCTTCGGCCGGCGGCTTCCGGTGGATACGCTCCGCAGCGCTGCGGCAATTTTCCTGATGTATTTGGGGCTGTTCCTCCTGGGCGGTACAGCGATCAGCTGCATGGAGGGCGTGAGCCTGAGCGCGGCGCTGTTTGAGACGGCTTCCGCCATCGGAACGGTGGGCCTGACGCTGGGGATTACCCCGGATCTGGGAGCTGCGTCTCAGTTGATTTTGATTTTCTTAATGTACTTTGGCCGCGTGGGCGGCCTGACATTGGTCTACGCCGTCCTGCCGGACAGCGGCACTGTGCCGTCACAGCTGCCCCAGGAGCGGATCTCGGTGGGATGAGACGCGCTTGACGGCTGAGGAAAGGAGTACACGGATATGAAATCGATTCTGCTGATCGGATTGGGCCGCTTTGGCCGGCATATGGCCGGCAAGCTCCGCGAGCTGCATCACGAGGTGCTGGCGGTCGACAAGGATGAGGAACGGGTCAACGACGCTTTGGATCTGGTGACCCATGCACAGATCGGGGACAGCACCAATCCTGCGTTCATCGCTTCCCTGGGGGTGCGGAACTTTGATATGTGCGTGGTTGCCATCGGGGATGATTTTCAGAGCTCTCTGGAGACTACGGCGCTGCTGAAGGATCAGGGGGCCCCCTATGTGCTGGCCCGTGCGGCCCGGGATGTCCACGCGAAATTCCTGCTGCGCAACGGCGCGGATGACGTGGTCTATCCGGAGCGCCAGTCCGCCAGCTGGGCGGCGGTGCGGTACAGCTCGGATCACATCTTTGACTACATTCAGCTGACAGGGGACCACTCGATTTACGAGACGGCGGTGCCTCCCTCCTGGGTGGGGAAGACCATCGGCCAGTTAGGCGTGCGGCAGCGGTACAGCATCAATGTCCTGGCTACCAAACGGGGAGAAAAGCTGATGCCAATTCCGGGCGGCGATCACTGCTTCCAGGCGGATGAGACGATCCTGATTTTGGGAGCTAATAAGGATGTGCAGAAATTCCTGAACTTCTGAGCCGGACAGACGCTGTTTCAGACTGTCGATGAACCTGGAAATCTCGGGCCACGGGAGGGAAGGGCGTGCGCGGCTGCCCCGCAGGGCGTGCCGGAGCCAACCGCCCGCAGGGCGGCCCTT
>CAMMCS010000210.1 GCA_946494635.1 uncultured Oscillibacter sp.
GAATGCGATCCACAGATTGGCCTCCGTCTTGCTGCCTTTCAGTTCCATGTGTCTGTAACCCCTTTCAAATTCTTCTCTTTTTTCCTCTGCTTTATATCACGCCGGCTGCTTCTCCCCCGCGCAGCGGGGGCACAGTCCGGTGAATACCAGGGAATGTCCCGTGATGGTGAGGCCGCAGGCCTCTGCCGTCCGGTCCAGCGCCGGATCATAGGGCAAGTCTGCCAGATCCAGGATCGCCCCGCAGGCGGCGCACTGGAAATGGGTATGCGGGCGGATCACGGCATCAAACCGGGCTACCGGGCCGGCCAGCTCCGCCAGGCGGCCCTCCCGGGCCATCTGCTGGAGATTGCGGTACACGGTGCCCAGGCTCAGGCGGGGCAGCTCCGGCTTCAGCCGGTGGTAGACCATCTCCGCTGTGGGGTGGTCCCTGCTCTCCAGCACAGCCTGATAAATCCGCTCCCTCTGGTGAGAAAAACGCTGTGCCATAGGCTCTCTTCCTTAACAATAATAATTCTTATTATTTTTATAGCACGGATCTGCAGAAAAAGCAAGCCCTTTTTAGGGCTTGCGAAAAAATATTTTTCCCCGGCCGCTTTCGCACTTCCGCCGCACGGCAGCGCTTGCAATGTCGAGGTATCAGGCTGTCCATGCGCACCGCGCCGAATCGGGACTGGCTGTTCTGGCGGAAATTCCCTCTGCTAAAATTCCTGCGGGCGGAGACAATAACGCCTGGGTATCGCAAAGCAACCACCGCGCAATAGGGAGGTTGACCCATGAAAAGACAGTTCGGGCTCTTGCTGGCCTCCGCCCTGCTGGTATGCTCTCTGGCCGCCTGCGGCGGCGACAGGGACGCCCAGCAAGACAGCGGCCAGGACCAGGCCCATGACAGCATCCTGGACGACGCGGAAGACGCCGTCGATGACGCCAAAGACACCCTGGAAGATGCCGGCGACGCGATCCTGGATCCTGACGGAACCCAGGATCACCGGGACGAGGACCTCGACAAGCGGCCCTCCGCAGACGCCGGGCAAGCAGATTCCAGCAGCGCAGGAACCGCTGACAGCGGCACCGCCGTCAAAAGAACCGGCCTGGACCTGATGCTCCACAACGCCAGAGTCCACGACACAGACGGTTTTCTGAAGGACGGAGAAAATCCTGTCACCCCCGGCGCTGCGTAAGTCCGGAAATCTGCCCGTTCCGCCAGAAGGCGGGGCGGATGCACGCAAAAGAGCGCCGTGACGTTTGTCACGGCGCTCTTTCCGGATCTGTCATCTGATGCCGGACGCTGCTTCAGCAGCTGTCAGGCCAAAATATAGTCTCCCAGCTCCGCCGGCGTTTCCGCCAGGCTGTCCGCCCCGGCACGCTCCAGCTCCTGCCGGCCCCGGAAGCCCCAGACGGCGCCGCAGACGGCCAGACCGCCGTTGTGGCCGGTGTACACGTCCACATCGCTGTCTCCCACCAGCAGCGTCTTCTCCGGTTCCGCCCCCAGCTCCTGCATCAGAGCGCGGATGCCCGCCGGGTCCGGCTTCACCGGCACGCCCTGGATCTGGCCCCGCACCAGCTGGAATACGCCGGGGAAGAAATGCTCCACGATCTCCCGGCTGAAATCGTCCTTCTTGTTGGAGTAGACCGCCATGGTGACGCCCCGATCCGCCAGCCGCCCCAGCAGCTCCGGGATCCCGTCATAGGGGCGGGTCTTGTCCAGGTTGTGGGCGCCGTAATAGGCGCTGAACTGCGCGATGGTATTCACCAGCAGCAGCGAGCTGCGGCTCCCCTCCGGAGAAAAGCGCCGCACCAGATTGGGGATGCCGCCGCCCACCATCTTCTTGTACTCTGCCGCAGTGTGCTCCGGCCAGCCGTTTTGGCGGCAGACCCAGTTGCCGGCGTCCGCCAGGTCCTGGATGGTGTCCAGCAGCGTGCCGTCCAAATCGAAGATCACAGTTTCATACATCAGGCTGCCTCCCCTGTTTCCCGCGAATTTGTCTATATTTTATCAAATTTTTACAAGGGCTTACAACTGGCATTCACACAGAAAGGCGCGGCCGCGGCCGCGCCTTTTTTATGGAAGTTTCCCGTAAACGGAACGCCGTCACAGGGCGCAGGGCTCCCAGCCCCGGCCCGTCAGCAGGACGCTCTCCCGGTATCCCGCCGCCCGGGCCAGCTCCGCCGCCTGACGGTAGCCGAAGGTCACCGTCTCCGGGCTGTGGGCGTCGGCGGTGAGGATGACCTGCCCCCCCATGGCCCGCCATTCCCGCAGGAGGAACAGGGCCGGGTAAGGGATATCCCGGTAGCCCCGGGACACGGCGCCGGTGTTGATCTCCAGCAGGGTGGCGTCCGGATCCGCGTGGTGCAGGGCCTCCAGCGCCGCCGCCCGGTAGCGGGGGGCCGCCTCGTCAAAAAAGCCGTTCCCCCGGTTCAGCTTGGTCACCAGGTCGATATGGCCCAAGATGACAGGCTTCCGCTCCGCCATGGCGGCCACATCCCGGTAATAGCCCTCTGCCAAAGCCAGCATATCGCCGCCGAACATCCCATCCCGGCAGGCCGCCAGCTTCTCCCGGTCCCAGTCCACACAGTGGTACTTCCCCGTCCGGGGGTCGTACAGGTTGTGGACGGAGCCGATCCAGTAGTCCGCCCAGCCCGGTACCGGCTGGTGGGACTGGCTGTCCTGCTCGATGCCCAGCAGCACCTCCATCCGCCCGGCGTATTCCGCCCGGAGGGCCAGCACCTGGGTCCGGTATTCCGCCGGATCTGCCGGCAGGACGTTGCCCGCGTCGTGGGGGATCTCCGTGTAGCTGTGGCCGGAGGCGCCGAAGTACCGGACCCCCGCCGCAAAAGCCGCGGCGGCCATCTCCGCCAGGGTCCCCTTGCCGTCACAGAGGACGGAGTGGGTGTGGACGGAGCCGCATTCCGGTGTCAGTCTCATTGCATCCGCTCCTGCTTCACCTTGTGGTCGATGACGTGGCGCTTCTCCAGCTCCCGGGTCACGTCCTCCAGGGAGATGCCCATTTGGACCATCAGCACCATGACGTGGTAGGTCAGGTCGGCGATCTCGTAGATGGTCTCCTCCTTATCCTCCTTGCGGCCGCCGATGATGACCTCGGTGCACTCCTCGCCCACCTTTTTCAGGATCTTGTCCAGGCCCTTTTCAAAGAGGTAGGTGGTGTAGCTGCCCTCCTTGGGGTCGGTCTTGCGGCCCTGGATCAGGCGGTACAGCCCCTCGTAGCTGAACTGCTTCAATTCCTCGGACAGGTAGACCGGCTGGAAGAAGCAGCTCTCCGCCCCGGTGTGGCAGGCGGGGCCGTCCTTCACCACCTCCACCACCAGGGCGTCGGCGTCGCAGTCGGCGGTAATGGACACCACATGCTGGACATTGCCGCTGGTCTCGCCCTTGCGCCAGAGCTCCT
>CAMMCS010000211.1 GCA_946494635.1 uncultured Oscillibacter sp.
GCCTGGCCGCCGGGCCTGTGATCGCCTCCCACTCCAACTGCCGCGCCCTGTGCGATGTGCCGCGGAATCTGACGGACGATCAGCTGCGGGCGATCCGGGACAGCGGCGGCGTGGTGGGGCTGAACGCCTTCCACGGCTTTGTCCACAAGGACCCGGCCTGCCAGTCCGCGGAGACCCTGGCCCGCCACGCCGCCCATATGGCGGAGGTCATGGGGGTGGAGCATGTGGCCTGTGGATTTGACTTCTGCGGCTTCATGGGGCCGGGAAACGAGGGCGCAGCGGGACTGGAGAACGCCGCCGGTATTCCGGGCCTCTTTTTCTGGCTGGAGAAGCTGGGCATGACCCGGGAGGAGCGGGAGCGGATCGCCCGCGGAAATTTTCTGCGGGTCCTGCGGCAGACCCTGGGATAATGGGAGAAATGGCAGAGTTTACAAAATAGAATTTGAATTATATCCCAGGATATACTATAATAATCTCTGCATTGTGATCGAAAGGGAGCGCCCGGCGCTCCCCAAAGGAGTTGAGACCTTGGAAAGAACCAGAATCCAGCTGGGCAGCGGGATATATCTCACCTATCTGCCGGCCCGGAAATTCAAAACCAGTCTGCTGTCGGCACAGTTTGTCACGCCGCTGCGGCAGGAGACAGCCGCGGCTTATGCGGTGCTGCCCGCCATCCTGCGCCGGGGCACCGTGCGGGACCCGGATCTGGGCGCGCTGGCGGCTAGGCTGGACCGGCTGTACGGCGCCTCTGTGGATTACACGGTCCGCAAACAGGGGGAAAACCAGTGCGTGGGCTTCGTGGCCAGCTTTATTGACGACAGCTTCCTTCCCGACGGGGAGCAGCTGCTGGAGCCGGTGGCCGAGCTGGTGGGGGAGCTGCTGTGCGATCCCGTCACAGAGCGCGGCCGCTTTGTGAGCAGCTATTTTGACAGTGAGAGAACCAATCTGGTGGATGCCATCCGCAGCCAGATGAACGACAAGCGGGAATATGCCTACGCCCGCCTCCTGCAGGAGATGTGCAGCGGCGAGGCATATGGCCTCAGCCGCCTGGGGGACGAGGAGAGCGCCCAGCGGCTGCAGATGCCGAAGCTCCACGCTTTGTACGGAGAGCTGCTGTCCACCGCCCGGCTGGAGCTGATCTACAGCGGCAGCGCGGATCTGGAACGGGTGGAGCGGGCCCTGTCCGCTGCCCTTGCCCCCCTGCCCCGGGACGGGATCCGGGACATTGCCATGGCGGCGCCCCACCGGGCCAGGGCGGAAGTGAAGCAGGTGGAGGAGGCCATGGACGTGACCCAGGGCAAGCTGAGCATGGGCTTCGCCTGCGGAAGCGACGACTATGCCGCCATGCTGATGGGCAACACCCTCTTCGGCGGCAGCAGCAACTCCCGCCTGTTCCTGAACGTGCGGGAAAAGCTGTCCCTGTGCTATTACGCATCCTCCGCCTACCACCGGCAGAAACGGCTCATCACCGTATCCTCCGGCATCGAGTTCCAGAACTACCAGAAGGCCTATGACGAGATCATGGCCCAGCTGGGGGCGGTCCAGCGGGGCGAGCTGGAGGACTGGGAGCTGGAGGGCGCCCGCAGCACGCTGCTGAACGCCTACGCCTCCATGGGAGACTCCCAGGGAAAGCTGGAGAACTTCTATCTGGGCCAGGCTGCCACCGGGCAGGAGGACACGCCGGAGCTTCTGGCGGAGCAGGTGCGGCAGGTGACGGCGGAGCGGATCTTCGACGCCATGAAGACCGTCTCTCTGGACACGGTGTACTTCCTGAAGGGAAAGGAGACGGCGGAATGAAGCAGACCTTTTACGAGCGGATCGGCGAATCCGTCTACAGCGAGATTTTGCCCAACGGCCTTCAGATCCGTGTGGTGCCAAAGCCGGGGTTCGCCAAGAGCTATGCGTTTTTTGCCACCCGCTACGGCGGGATGGACACCCGTTTTCAGCTGAACGGAAAGTGGCTGGATACCCCGGCGGGCATCGCCCACTACCTGGAGCACAAGATGTTTGACACCAAGGAGGGCAACGCCCTCCAGCGGCTGGCCCAGAACGGCGCGGAGCCAAACGCCTTCACCTCCAACGCCATGACCGGCTACTACTTCGACTCCACAGAGCATTTTGAGGAGAACCTGGAGATCCTGCTGTCCTTCGTCTCCATCCCCTATTTCACCGAGGAGAGCGTGGCCAAGGAGCAGGGCATCATCGGCCAGGAGATCCGCATGATCGAGGACAACCCCGACTGGCAGCTCTACACCCGCATGATGAAGGCCCTGTACCAGAGGAGCACGGCCCGCACCTCCATCGCCGGCACGGTGGAGAGCATCTCCCACATCACGGCAGAGACGCTGTACGACTGCCACAAGGCCTTTTACACTCCCTCCAACATGATTTTGACCGTGGTGGGGGATGTGGACCCGGTCCATGTGGCGGACCTGGCACGGCGGATCCTGCCCCGGGAGGGCGGCCCCGCAATCCCCCGGGATTACGGCCAGGAGCCGGACGGGGTGGCGGAGAAGGAGACCTGCCTTGCCATGGAGGTGTCCAGCCCCCAGTTCCTGACGGCCTACAAGTGCGCTCCGGCGGCAGACGGCGAGGACTACCTCCGCACTGCCGTCATCGGAGATATGGCATGTGACATCCTGCTGGGGGATTCCAGCCCCCTGTATCAGCGGCTCTATGAGGAGGGCCTTATCAACACCAGCTTCGGCGGCGCCTTTGAGATGATGCCCGGCGTGGCGTATCTCTACGCCGGCGGCGACAGCAAGGACGCCCGCAAAGTGGCGGCGGAGATCCAGAAAGAGGCGGAGCGGCTGGCCGCGGAGGGCATTGACGAGGACTACTACCAGCGGATCCGCCGGGCGTCCTTCGGCTCCAACCTGCGGGGGCTGAACTCCTTTGAAAACATCGCCGTCACCCTCTCGGAGGGGTACTTCCACAGCTATGATCCCTTCCGATTCCCCCAGGTGTTCGACTCCATCACGAAAGAGGATGTAGCCGACTTCCTGCGCCGCAACCTGACGGCGGACCGCTCCGTCCTCAGCGAGATTGTGCCCAAAGAGAACTGAACTTCACACAGATAGAGAAAGAGGGGACCCTCATTTGAAAGGTTTACCGGATATGCCCATCAGCTTTCCCGGCCTCTTCGGGGATTGGGAGATCAACCCGGACCCCGTGGCCATTCACATCGGCCACGGCGTTTACTGGTACGGCATCATTCTGGCGGTTGCGCTGCTGGTTGGAATCCTGCTGTGCAGCCGCATGGCCAAGCATTATGGCCTGACGGAGGACAATGTGCTGGACATGGTGCTCTGGGCGGTGCCCAGCTGTATCATTGGGGCCAGGCTGTACTATGTGATCTT
>CAMMCS010000212.1 GCA_946494635.1 uncultured Oscillibacter sp.
TCCTGGGGAGCAGCTGGAAGATGTAGGGGAGCAGGAAGAGCTTCCCGCCCACCCAGGGGAAGAAGGGTTTAGCGATCCGCCCCACCTCCCCCGGACAGGCGGAAGGCCCCCATGGAGCCCTCCAGACCGTGGATGGACGCATCCACGCCGTCCCGCATCCGCCGGAGGTGCCCGATGGTGGCAATCACCTCCCAGGCGTTTGCGGGGAAAAAGTAGCCGGTGCGGTCGCTGCAGACGGGGATGCCCTCCACCCGCAGGTTGTGTACCATCTTCCGCAGTTCCGCCTCGCGGACGCGGAACATCTTTTTCAGCTGTTTGCCGCTGATGGCGTTTTCCCGGCCGGGGCAGTGCTTCTTCAGGTAATGCAGAAGTTCTTTTTCTTTTGCTCTCATGACGTCCTCCTCCGGGCCGCTCTCCCGAAAAAGGGCACAAAAAACAGGGGCCGCTGTCCCCTTCGGGAAAACGGCCCCTGTTTCATCATTGATACATCGTTTGCCTGGGCTTATGACATGCTCATGCCGCCCATCTGGGGCTCCGCCTGGCGCTGCTGCTGGAAGGCCTGCACAAATTCCGCAAACCCCTGGCCATCTGCCCGCTCCGGGTGCTCCGCCAGGGAGCCGCACCACTGGCTGCAGGCCGCCTCCAGCGCAGACTCCTCCACCCACAATAAGCGTTCCGGCGGCGTCTGAGGTGGGGATTCCAGATTCATATTGTTGAACTCCGGGTAATTGGCCCTGCAGTATTTGATCATACTGATGCCCGTATGGGCCCGGAAGGCGGTATCGCTGGGCAGTCCGCACTTGGGGGTTCGTTCTTGCGGCGTTGGATATCGCTGTTCCCGGCGGACAAACTCGTCCACACGCTGGACGCACAGCTCACGGGTCCACTTCTTGTTATGAAACATTCAGATCCTTCCCTTTCTCTATCCCATCGTCATCCCTGCGGGTACATGGATTTGCGTCTGCTGCCTGGCAATGTATGCACATCCGTCTGCCGTCTGGGTATAGCCCTTCTGCTTCAGCAGGTCACGCCCGTAGCGTTCCAGGTCGAAGCAGCCCGCCGCCGGTTCCGCCTCGCCCACCACCGCCCGCAGTTCCTCCAGGGCGAAGTCCCGGAGCTGGTCTGCGGTCACGATTTTATAGTGGTGCAGGCTCTGCGACAAATCCAGGGCGGCGGGCAGGGTGGTGCAGCCCTCATGCTCCAGGGCCCAGAGATAGGTCTGGAGGAAACCCTTCTGCCCCTGATTCTGCTCCTGGAGGATAAATCCCAGGTTCTGACCGTCGTAAATCAGATCCTCCAGCCGGCCATCATAGGCCGTCTCCAGCCCGGTGATGCCCGGCAGGCTGCACCGGGCCTCCAGCAGGGTACAGTCCTGGATAGTGCGCACCTGCAGGGCGTCCAGGGCCAGCC
Organism: uncultured Oscillibacter sp.; assembly: GCA_946494635.1. Lineage (GTDB taxonomy): Bacteria > Bacillota > Clostridia > Oscillospirales > Oscillospiraceae > Oscillibacter. The sequence continues at coordinate 1,411 of CAMMCS010000212.1, forward strand.
GGATCTCCCCTGGCCGCACATCCATGATGTCGTTGTAGTCCGGCAGGGCCAGCCACACCCCCTCCGGCACCGCCGGGGAGCTCAGCTTCAGCCGCAGGCTCCAGCTGTATTCCGGCCCCGGCAGGGTGACGCCGTCGTATTGCTGGAGCAGTTCCCGCTCCGGAAAGATCACATAGCAGCCCCCAACAAACAGTCCGGGGTGCTGTTCCTCGTAACGCCTGCCCAGCTTGTCCAGGTCGATGTAGTCCCGCAGCGCCAGGAGCTTGGCGTCGTTCTCCTCCAGGTCATACAGGCCCAGATCCTCATAGCTCTGGATGCCGCCCACCACCTCGTACTCGTCCAGATTAGCCAGCAGGTTGACGGCGTCCCTGGCATCTGCGGGGGCGCCCCGCTGGAGGGCCGCATCCAGGGCGATCCCCTCCCGCACGGTCAGCACCTCCATCCGCTCCCGCAGCCAGCCTTGCTCCTCCGGCCTGCCGGGGAGGTTCGCCAATTCTTCTCTGCTCATATCGTGATCACCTCATCTCCATGCCGCCCAGCTTTGGCTGGGGCGGCAGCGGTTCCTGCACCGGCTGGCTGTCCGCCCGGGTCAGCAGGCCGTAGTCTGTCAGCTCACCCCCATACTGCTGGATCAGCGCCTCGCCGTAGCCGTAGAGGTTCAGGTACCGGCACAGCAGGGCGGCCTGCTCCTCACCTACGGCGGAGCGCAGCTCTCCGCGGGCCACATCCTCCGGGGAGGCGGCGGAGCGATCCAGGCTGTAGGCGTCCAGCCGCTCCGTCAGAGCCATGGCCTCCTCCAGGCTGGCGGGGGGCGACGCCTCCAGCACCGCCTTGTACTTGACCAGCCGCAGCGGATCCCGGTCTGCCAGCACCGTCAGCCGGATGGCCAGGCAGTTCAGGGTATCCAGCCGCTCCGGGGTGGCCCACTCCGCCGGAATCTGGGGCGCCCGGCTGTGGAAGGCGGTGACGGCACAGTTGGAGAGGCCCACAGCCTCCATCTGATCCCGCACCTCCACCAGCTCCTGCCCGGCGGGGAGGGTGAGCTCCGCCTGCTCCTCCCCAAGTTGGAACTCAAGATGGAAGATGCCCGACGGGGCCTCCGGCGCGATGCGGGGCTCATGGCTTTGTGCCGGCTTCCAGCTTCCATCCGGCGCTACAAAGCCCTGCCTGGTGAAGATACCGCCCTCTGCCTCACGGATCCGGCGGCCCAGGAGCTGGAAGTCCAGCAGCTCAAACACTTTGTCCGGCAGCCCATCCAGCTCTGTCAGGAAGCCGTTTTCCGCATAGAACCGGCCCAGCGAGGCGTCATTTGTGGCCTCGGGCACCACATGGCAGTGCTTGGCCTGCTCGGTCAGGGCAATGAGGGCGTCCGGCTCCATAAGCCTGCCGTCCTGCAGCCTGATCAGTCCCTCAAAGGCGGTGCGCTGCTGTTCACTCAGGCCGGCCAGACGCTCCGCCAGGGCGTTGAGCGTTGGGAAATCCTCTCCGGACTGGAGGGTGGGGAATAGGAAGGGGAATTCCCCGCAGTCCTCTATCTCCCACTCCACCCTGGTATCCGGCGCTGGCCGCAGCTGCTCCCAGGCGTCCAGCACGGCCCAGGGCTCCGCCGGCACGTCCAGGGTTACATAGACGTCTTTGTCCGGGTTGCACAGGGATACCGTAAAGACCTTATCCAAGGCTCATTCCCCCCATCGTCATCGTTGTTCCGTGCTTCATATCCTTCGCCTCGCCCTGCGTCTGCCCGAACCGCTCCGCCTCCGTCTGGATGCTCCAGCCGTCTATCTGCCACAGGTGGACGTAGAACTCCCCGCCGTCCACCCGGATTGCCTGCTGCTCCAGGCCCTCGCCCCAGCCGTCTGATGCCTGGCCGCTGAGAAAGTCCTTCAGCCCGGCCAGCTCCTCCGGGGAGAGCTGGCCGATGACCTGGCACTCGGCCACGCCCCA
>CAMMCS010000213.1 GCA_946494635.1 uncultured Oscillibacter sp.
TCAAGCTGGTGTACACCCCCTTCCACGGCTGCGGCTACAAGCTGGTGCCGGAGGCTTTGCGGACCCTGGGCATCAAGCACCTGATCTGCGAGCCCAAGCAGATGGTCATTGACGGGGATTTCCCCACCGTGGTCTCCCCCAATCCGGAGAACCCGGAGGGCTTCTACCTGGCCATCGACCTGGCCCGGGAGAATGACGTGGACTTCATCCTGGGCACGGATCCGGACAGCGACCGGGTGGGCATCATGATCCGGGACCACAGCGGCGAGTACCGTCCCGTCACCGGCAACCAGACCGGCGTTCTGCTGCTGGACTACCTGATCGGCGCCATGCGCCGCTCCGGCAAGATGCCGGAGAAGCCCGTGGCCCTCAAGACCATCGTCACCACGGAGATGGCCCGGAAGGTGGCGGAGTCCAACGGCGTCACCTGCTACGACACCTTCACCGGCTTCAAGTTCATGGCGGAGAAGAAGAACGCCCTGGAGGCCGCCGGCGAGGGGAAGGTCATCTTCTCCTACGAGGAGAGCTACGGCTACATGCTGGGCGACTACGTCCGGGACAAGGACGCCGTCACCGCCTCCATGCTGCTGACGGAGATGGCCGCCTGGTACGCCGCCCAGGGCATGACGCTGTTTGACGCCCTGGAGAAGCTGTATGAGAAGTACGGCCACTACGCCGAAAAGACCCACAACCTGGTGATGCCCGGCCTGGACGGCCTGAAGGACATGGCGGAGCTGATGAAGAACCTCCGGGCGAATCCCCCGGCGGAGATCTCCGGCGTGCAGGTGGTCACCCGGAAGGACTACACCGACGGGTCCGTGGTGGACTGCGCCACCGGGGCGAAGAGCACCATGGAGCTCTCCGGCTCCAACGTCCTGCGGTTCGAGCTGGCGGACGGCACCACTATCCTGGTGCGGCCCTCCGGCACGGAGCCCAAGATCAAGGTCTACGTCCTGACCCAGGGCGCCGACGCCGCCGCCTGCGACGCCAATCTGGAGAAATACGGCCAGTGGGTCAAGACGCTGCAGAAGTAAGCGCTCCCTTTTTGATACGAACAACGGCGCCCGTTCCTTTCGGAACGGGCGCCGCTTTCTGCGTTTTCAAAACCAGGCCGCCGGCTGGTCCCGGAACCGGGGCTCCGGGCCGTGGGCGTAGGGATCATAGCGTTCCAGGTTGCAGCCGAACTCCTGGAGGCGGGCGATCTGTCCCGCCGCCGTCCAGCGGACCAGGGTCATGCCCTCGAACACCTCCCGGCGGCCGTCGGCCATCTGGTTGGCGAAGGTCCACTCCACCACCGTCTGGTCCCCCCTGTGGAAGAACTGGCGGATGTCCCACCGCTCCACCGTGCCCCGGCGGTTCCACTCGGTGAACCACCAGGCGATCTTCTCCGCGCCGTGGTACTCCGGGCCCCAGCTCTCGATGTACACCGCGTCCGGGGCGAAGAGCTCCCGGATGCCGGTGTCCCGCTTGGTGAGCCACATGTCAAACCATTGGCGGATGGCCGCTTCTCTCTGTTCCATCTACTGCTCCTTTCCGCTGGATCTGCTCTCATCTACAAATGGATTATGACGTGAGAATGTCCCGGCCTCCAGCAGCTGGAAGCCCCCTCCCACCGCCGGTGCTGGCAGCAGGAAGAAATATCCGGCCAAAGCTGCCGCGGCCGCAGCACATACCAACAGGAATTTCCATGTCCTTTTCATATGAGTCCTCTCTCTTGTCACGGCTCCGGCAGCAGGGCCCGCCCCCTCTTTGGCTCTATCATAAGGGGGCCGTCCCCGGCCTGTCAAGGCGGGACGCAGATTTTCCCGAAATCATTCTTGACATATGTTCAAAACCGTGTATAATGGACATATGTTCAAAACAAGGGAGGGACATCCATGCCGCGCAGCGCCAAATGCCGCCGGGTCTGCCAGATGCCGGCCCACTGCCGCTTTGCTCCGGAGCAGCCCGCCCACGGGGAGGCCGTGGAGCTGACGGTGGAGGAGTATGAGGCCGTCCGGCTGATGGACTACCTGGGGCTGAACCAGGAGGCCGCCGCCGCCCAGATGGGAGTAGCCCGGACCACGGTCCAGCGGATCTACGCCCAGGCCCGGCGGAAGCTGGCGGTGTTCCTGGTGGAGGGCCGCCCGCTGCAGATCGGCGGTGGCAGCTACAGCCTCTGCCCCCAGGAGAATTGCCGGGGCTGCGGCAGGCCCTGCGGCCGGTGTGCCTCCCAGAATGGAAAGGAAGCGTCATCATGAAAATCGCAGTCACCTATGAAAACGGCCAGGTCTTCCAGCACTTCGGCCACACGGCACAGTTCAAGCTCTACGACGTGGAAAACGGCGCCATCGTCTCCTCCCAGGTGGTGGACACCAACGGCAGCGGCCATGGGGCCCTGGCGGGCTTCCTGCAGGCGCACCAGGTGGACGCCCTGATCTGCGGCGGCATCGGCGGCGGGGCTCAGATGGCGCTGGCGGAGGCGGGCATCCGGCTGTACGCCGGCTGCCAGGGCGACACAGACGCACGGGTGGCGGAGCTGCTGGCGGGTACCCTGGTCAGTGCGGAGGGCGCCACCTGCGACCACCACCACGGCGAGGAGCACACCTGCGGCGACCATGGCTGCGGCCATCACGAGGAGGGCCACAGCTGCGGCCACTGCTGAGGCCGGACCGGGAGGGCCAGACTGCCCTCCCGGCATTTTTGTCCGGCGGGCTTTGGAAATAGGCGCGCACCCTTCCGCATAGGATAGAGGTGGCGGATTTTGACTTCCCGCCGGAAAGGATGATCCCCTTGGAGCAACGCTACCCCTTTACCCTGCCGCCCCTGCCCTACGATTATGGCGCTCTTGCGCCGGAACTGATGGAAAAGGTGCTGTACTTTCACCACGACAAGCACTTCGCCGCCTATGTGGACGCCCTGAACCAGCTGCTGGAGCGTGCGCCCGCCTATCAGTCCTGGCCCCTGTGGAAGCTGTGCCTGGACTGGCAGGAGCTTCCTGAGGATCTCCGGCAGGGCATCCGGAACAACGCCGGGGGCGTGTTCAACCACGACCTGTATTTCCGCACCCTCCATCCCCTGCCGGTCTCCGCCCCTGATCCGGCTCTGGAGGAAGCCGTCCTCCGGGACTTCGGCGGGATGGAGGCGTTGAAATCCGCTCTCCGGCAGGCGGCTTTAGGGCAGTTCGGCTCCGGCTGGGCCTGGCTGTCCGCGGACCGGGACGGGCGGCTGTCCGTCCAGAAAACCGCCAACCAGGATACGCCTCTGCCGCTGATTCCCCTGCTGTGCTGCGATGTGTGGGAGCACGCCTACTATCTCCAGTACCAGAACCGCCGGGCGGACTACTTCG
>CAMMCS010000214.1 GCA_946494635.1 uncultured Oscillibacter sp.
GCTCACCCGGATCGTGCTGAACGAGTGCCACCGGGAGCTCCGCCGCCGCAGGCGATTGGCGGGGGAGGAAACCCTGCCGGACACCGCCGGGCCGGACGCATACGACGCCCTGCCATTAAAAGAGGCCGTCCGCCGCCTGCCGGAGGAGCTGCGGGCGGTGGTGATCCTGCGGTACTTCGCCGGATACACCCAGGCGGAGACCGCCCGGGCGCTGGACATCCCACAGGGCACCGCAGCCACCCGCCAGCGGCGGGCACTGGCTCTGCTGCGCCTGGAACTGGGAGAGGAGGGAGACGAATGACCCGAAACGAGGAATATCAATCCCTGCTCCAGGAGCTGGAGACCGCGCCTCCGGCCCTGGACGGCACGGCGGAACGGGCGCTGCGCCGCCGGAGACGGGACCGCCGCCTGCGGATCTTCGGCGTCCCGGCGGGGAGTCTCGCGGCCTGCTTCATCGCCTTTGTGCTGCTGGTGAACCTGTTCCCGCCCTTTGCCCGGGCCTGCGGGAACGTACCGCTGCTCCGGGCCCTGGCCCAGGCGGTGGCCTGGTCGCCGTCCCTCTCCGCCGCGGTGGAGAACGACTACGTCCAGCCCATCGGCCAGTCCCAGACGGTGAACGGCATCACCGCCACCGTGGAGTATGTGATCGTGGACCAGAAGCAGGTGAACATCTTCTTCACCCTGAAAGGGGAGGGGTACGAGACCCTTTCCGCCGATCTGCCGGAGTTCACCCCCAGACAGCACTGCGCCGGCATGGGCGCAGACCCCAGTCAGCCGCCGGGAACGCTGCTGCGCTTCTCCCTGGACTACCAGGACAACGATGTGCCGGATGGCTTCACCATGACCTTCGGCGTCACCGGGAAGACGGCGGGGGAGACTGCCCCGATCCCCACAGCGCCCCCTGCTGACCAGTCCGTGGAGGACAGCATGCTGGCGGACTTGCCGGCGGAGGAGCCGGACATCCTGGCGGAGTTTACCTTTGCCCTGGAATTTGACCCCACCTTCACCGCCAGCGGCGAGATCATCCCCATAAACAGCACCTTCCAGCTGGACGGCCAGACGATGACCGTGACCACGGTGGAGGTCTATCCCACCCACGTCCGGGTGAACGTGGAGGGCGATCCAGACAACACCGCCTGGCTGAAGGGCCTGGACTTCTACCTGGAAAACGAGGACGGGGAGCGGTTTGAACCCATCGCCAACGGCGTCTCCGCCAGCGGGGAGGAGGGGTCCCCGGCCATGGTATCCTACCGGCTGGAGAGCCCCTGGTTCGCCCGCAGTGACCACCTGACCCTCCACATCACCGGCGCGCTGTGGCTGGACCGGGATATGGAGCGCATCCGGGTGGACCTGGCAAACGGCACGGCAGACCGCCTGCCGGAGGGAGTGGAGCTGGCGGCGGTTCACCGCCGGGCCAATGGCACGGTGGTGGAGTTCAAGCTGGCAGATCCGGATTCCCCCGTTGCCCACCGGCAGATCTTCGAGGGTGTTTACTACCTGGAGGATGGCACGGAGGTGGACATTCTGGAGTACAGCTGGAGCTATGAGGAGGACGGCTCCACCACGGTTTGGATGCCGCTGAAGGACTGCGATCAGGACGCGGTGCTGTTGGCGCCTCTTTTCTCCCGCGCCACGGCGGCGGAAACGCCGGTGACCATTCCCATCAAGTGAGGTAAGAGTGAAGAGTGAAAAGTGAAGAGTGGAGATGCAGTGTCCGGCGAAGTCGGACGGCTTGCAATCATGTTCCGCCGGAAGCGGAACACGGTATCTTCACTCTCCACTCTCAACTCTTCACTCTTTTCTGTTGCGCTCCCACCGAAAATTTGCTATACTGTTACAGAATGTAGACTGGAGGGAAAGCGCCATGCGGATTCTTGGCATTGACCCCGGCTACGCCACCATCGGCTTCGGCCTCATTACGGCAGAGCGGGCACAAGTACATATGGAGACCTACGGTGCCATCACCACCCCGGCGGGGTTGCCCCTGAGCAAGCGGCTCTACCAGATCGGCACGGACATGGAGGAGCTGATCGACCAGCTGAAGCCGGACGTCATCTCCATCGAGGAGCTGTTCTTCAACACGAACATCACCACCGGCATCGCCGTGGCCCACGCCCGTGGCGTGCTGCTGTACACGGCGGAGAAGTGCGGCATCCCGCTGCACGAGTACACGCCCTCCCAGGTGAAGATGGCGGTGGTGGGCTACGGCAAGGCGGAGAAGCGCCAGGTGATGGACATGACCCGCCGGCTGCTGCACCTGAAAGCCGTCCCCCGGCCCGACGACGCGGCGGACGCCCTGGCCCTGGCCCTGTGCCACGCCCGGAGCGCCACATCCCGCCTGCCACAGCAGGAAGGCGGGGTCAAGGAGACGATCTGAAAAAGAGTGGAGAGTGAAGAGTGGAGAGTTGAGATCTTGGTGTCCGGCGGAGCCGGACAAATTCAAATCATTCCGCCTGCGGCGGAATCCAAAATCTTCACTCTTCACTCTCAACTCTTCACTCTCTAATCAGGGTTTTGGAGTGATCGAATGTTCTACTACTTAGACGGCACCGTGGCGGAGATTCTGCCCTATCTGGCGGTCATCGACTGCGGCGGGGTGGGGTACGCCTGCAAGACCACCAACTACACCCTCTCCCGGCTGAAAAAGGGCCAGCGGGGGAAGCTCTACACCTATCTGAACGTGGGGGAGGACGTGTTCGACCTGTACGGCTTCGCCACGCAGAACGAGCTGAACAGCTTCAAGCTGCTGATCGGCGTCAGCGGCGTGGGGCCCAAGGCGGCCCTGGCCATCCTGTCCACCTTCACGCCGGAGAGTCTGGCCATGGCCATCGTCACCGGGGATGAAAAATCCCTGACGGCGGCGCCGGGCATCGGCAAGAAGATCGCCCAGCGGATCATCCTGGAGCTGAAGGACAAGATGGCCAAGGAGAGCGCCGCCACCGGGCTGGACTTCTCCGGCGGCGGGGCCGTCAGCGCCCCGGCCTTCACCAGCAAGGCGACAGAGGCGGCCCAGGCCCTGGCGGTGCTGGGCTACACCAGCGCCGAGGTGGCCCAGGCGCTCAAGGGCGTGGACGTGGAGAACCTGTCTCTGGAGGAGATCATCCGCCAGAGCCTGAAAAAGATGGTGAAGTGACCCGGCGGACTTTGGAAGGAGTGTGTGCCATGGCAAAATACGAGCGGGCCTTTTCCGGCGACTTTGACAGCGCCCTGTCCCGGCTGGAGCAGGCGGTGCTGAACGGCAGCGCCTCCGCCAGCTACGAGGACGGCAGCGACTACCGCAGCGGGGACTTCCGCTGCGCCGTCCGGGTGTACG
>CAMMCS010000215.1 GCA_946494635.1 uncultured Oscillibacter sp.
GCGAATATGTGGGGAGGGGCGCGGACGCCCCCGGCGAGCCGACCCCGCGGAACGGCACGGGGACCGGAGCGCGGCTCCGTTTTTTGCAGGGGCAGATCAGGGCGTCTCCTTCCACCGCTCCAGCGTGGGCAGCAGGCTCTCCAGATAGGCACGGCAGGTCTCCGGCTCCATCCCGCTCAGCTGCATGTGGGGCAGACAGTGCTCCACCATCTCCTCCAGCGTGCAGTCCTGGGCAAAGCCCTCTCCGTCCCAGCACCACATGCAGTACCGTTCGTTGAGGCTGCCGTCCCGGTCCCGTGCCAGGATGTCATCCGTCAGGGGCATCCCGCAGCTCTGACAGATCAAGGCCCGGGGGCTGCCCAGCAGGGTGTTGATGGACACGCTGAATAGCTTGGAGATGGCCTGCAGGGTCTCCACCTCCGGAAGGGTCTCTCCCCGCTCCCAGCGGCTGACTGCCTGCCGGGTAACAAACAGCCGCTCCGCCACCTCATTCTGGGACAGGCCCGCCTGCTGCCGCAGCCGGGTGAACACCTCTTGAAATTCCAATTCCATCACCTCGCGGCCAGTTTACCATGGGAGGGCCGCTGTGTAAAGCAACCGCCTGTTGCCTCTCAAGCGGCGGCGGGCTCGGCGGCCGCCGGCAGGGCCGGAACCCGGAAGCGGAAGTAATCGTAATTATAGCTGCGGTTGGGCTCCACCTGGTCGCCGAAGCGCAGCTGGATCAGTTCGCTGACCGTCACCAGCTGATAGCCCTGCTCCAGCAGCCAGGGCACCAGGGTCTCTGTGGCCTCCACCGTGCTGTCGTATATGCTGTGAAGCAGGATCACCTGGCCATCCAGGCTCTTTTCCGCCTGGATCCTCTGAACAACAGTATCCGCATCCCGGCACAGCCAGTCCTCCGGGTCGATGGACCAGGTGACGATGCTCCGGCCGCAGGTGCTCTTCAGTGTCTTGTTCATGGACCCATAGGGTGGGCGCAGCAGGGTTGGCGTGGTGCCCAGCACCTCCTGGAACAGCGCGTCCGCCGCCGCCTGATCCGCCTGCTGGGCGGCCTCGTCCATCTTGCCCAGGTTGGCGTGGCGGTATGAGTGGCTGCCGATCTCACATCCCAGGTCCACTGCCCGTCGGACGGCCTCCGGCGCCTTCGGCAGATTCCTCGCCACCTCAAAGAAGGTGGCCACCGCGCCGTGCTCTTCCAGGACGTCCAGGATCTGATCGGTGTAAACCGCATGGGGGCCGTCGTCATAGGTCAGGGCCACCATGGGACGGGTGGGGTCCACCACCCGCTCCGGCGGGCCCGCTTCTCCCGCGGCTTCCGGCTCCGTCCCGTCTGTCAGGGGTGTCTCCTCGCCGACCGTCTCCAGCTCCGCGGCCTCATCCCGCGGCGTGTCCAGGCCGGCTACCGGTTCTTCCGGCATCCGCCCCGGAGCCTGGATCTCCGGCAGCTGGTCCACAATATGTTCCGGATGCTCCGCTGGTTTTTCCGGCTGGGGGGCGGGAATTGGCGCGGCGCAGCCTGCCAGCAGCAGGCAGAGGGCCAGAAAAATAGGGATCATTCGTCTCATGGTATGTACCTGTCTTTCTTGTATTCTTGGTTCTATCATACGAAACCCCGTTTGGAAAGTCAGGTCAAAATGGATACAAATATATCTAAAAAGGGTAACAAAAACGACGAATGGTGACAAAAGCCGCAGGGGCCTCCCTTTCCCTCCCGGCACCTCTTCCCGGCTGTTCACATCCGCTGGCCCTTGTCCTCCGCATACCAGAGGTTCCAGGTCTGGCGATAGACCTCTGCCGCCCGTTCGGTGTGGCACACCATCCGCACCCGCTCCGGCAGGGCGTGGTCTGCCAGGAAGCCCATGATGGCCCGCAGGGCCACCGTGGCCGCCTGGGGCAGCGGGTAGCCGTAGACTCCGGTGGAGATGGAGCAGAAGTCCAGGGTCCGGATGCCGTGGGCCTCCGCCAAAAGCAGGCAGCTGCGATAGCAGGAGGCCAGCGCCTCCGCCTCCCCGTGCTCCCCGCCCCGCCAGATGGGCCCAGGGGTATGGAGCACATACTTGGCCCGCAGGCGGTATCCCCTCGTCAGCCTGGCCTGCCCCGTCTCACAGCCGCCCAGGGTGCGGCACTCCGCCAGCAGCTCCGGCCCGGCCGCGGCATGGATGGCGCCGTCCACACCGGCGCCCCCCAGCAGCGTGGTGTTTGCGGCGTTGACGATGGCCTCCGCGTCAGACTGGGTGATGTCCCCCACCAGAATGGAAAACCGCTCCATACTCTCTCCTCCTGTTCCGCGGCCGCCTGTCCGGCACGCCGCCTTTTCTCTCAGTATAAGTCTTTCCGCCCAAAATGCAAGCCGGGGATTTTGGGTTGTCCTCCGGCGAATTTCGCGGTATAATTTCCCTGTGAACAACCACCTGAGCCCGGCAGCGCCCCGCCGGGAGAAAGGAGGCCCCATGGCAAAGCAGATCCCCATTTACACCGGAACCCTCCGCAGCCACTCCCTGACCGTACCCCACTGTGTCAGCGAGTGCAGCGGCATCCGCATCTTCGGCCGGCGCATCAAGTCCCTGGCCTTTTCCACCGATGTGGCCATCATCAAGAACATCAACGCCGACGCCATCATCGCCGTGTACCCCTTCACGCCCCAGCCGGTGATCTCCCAGGCCATCATCAGCGTGTCTGACGTACCGGTGTTCGTGGGCGTGGGCGGCGGCATTACCACCGGGAAGCGCTCCGTCCGCCTGGCCATCCAGGCGGAGATCCAGGGGGCCTACGGCGTGGTGCTGAACGCCCCCACCTCCGACGAGGTGATCCGTCAGATCAAAGAGGTGGTGGATATCCCGGTGGTGATCACCGTGGCCTCCGCCCACACGGACATCCGAAGCCGCCTGGAGGCGGGTGCCGACTTTCTCAACATCTCCGGCGCCGCGGCCACGCCGGAGATCGTGGCGGAGATCCGCCGGGACTTCCCGGAGGTGCCCATCATCGCCACCGGCGGCCCTACGGAGGATACCATTCTCCGCACCATCCGGGCCGGGGCCAACGCCGTGTCCTACACCCCGCCCACCAACGGTGCCCTGTTCTCCCAGATCATGGAGAAGCACCGGAAAGCGCCGTGAGAACGCCCCGGCCCATGAAGCCGGCAGATAAAAAATATCCATACAGGGGTTGACAAACAGCGCCATCTCCGGATATAATGACGGCGAATCGGTAGGTGAGGCTACCATGGGGATTCGGAACCATCCAAAGACTGCTGCCGCACAGTTGTGGAGACACAACCAGCTGGTCAACAGGC
>CAMMCS010000216.1 GCA_946494635.1 uncultured Oscillibacter sp.
CCGCCGTGTTCCAGGAGGACCGGCTGCTGGAGCACCTCTCCGCCGAGGGGAACCTGCGGTTCGTGCTGGGCCGGGAGTATGACCCGAAGACCGCCCGGGCCATGCTTTCCCGGCTGGATCTGCCGGATACGGGGGCCCAGCCGGTGGGGGAGTTCTCCGGCGGCATGAAGCGGCGGCTGGCCCTGGCCCGGGCCCTGCTGGCGCCCTTTGACGCGCTGGCGCTGGACGAACCCTTCACCGGCCTGGACCGGGAGAACCGCGCCCGGGCCCTGGCGGCTATCCGGGAGACGGCGGGGAACCGGCCGGTGCTGCTGGTGACCCACGACCCGGCGGACGCGGCGGGATTGCCGGTCATCACGCTGTAGAAAGAAAACACGGCGCCGCCCCGGGGCGGCGCCGTGTTTTGGCGTGAGAGGCCGATCCGGGCCGCCGGAACTCCATAGGACTAGCTTTTTGAGAGAGACTATGGTACAATAGCCACGAAGCGGCGGCCATATCCCTGGCACAGCACCCGGGCCCGCCCCCAAGCGGCGGACAGGCACCTGCCTCTGCCGGCGTGGGAGCAGCGGGCCGCGCGGGACTGCCGTGAACGAAATGATGCCCCGGGCGGAGGCCGGGGGGATCTGACCAAAAGGAGCTGTCTGTATGATCAAGATTACCACCGACTCCACCTGCGACCTGCCCCGGGATCTGCTGGAGCGGTACAACATCACTGTGACCCCTCTGGGGATCATCAAGGCGGGGAAGCTGTATCAGGACGGCGTGGACATCACGACGGCGGACATCGCCGCCCATGTGGACGCCGGCGGGGAGATCACCACCACCAATGCCGTGAATGTGGCGGACTATGAGGAGCTGTTCCGCCGCCTGATGGAGAAGTATGACGCGGTCATCCACCTGAACATCGGCATGGGCTTTTCCAGCTGCCACCAGAACGCCCGCCTGGCCGCGGAGGAGGTGGATGGCGTGTACGTGGTGGACTCCGCCAACCTGACCGTGGGCCACGGGATGCTGGTGCTGGCCGCCGCCGAGGCGGCGGAGGCCGGCAAGTCCGTGACCGAGATCCTGGCGATGCTGGAGGAGATGATCCCCCGGATCGAGACCAGCTTCGTGCTGGACCGGCTGGACTATATGAAGAAGGGCGGCCGCTGCTCCACCGCCACGGCCCTGGGGGCCAGCCTGCTGAAGCTCCACCCCTGCCTGGATGTGGTGGACGGCAAGCTGCCGGTGACGAAAAAGTACCGGGGCTCCATCGAGAAGGTGGTGGAGGAGTACGTCCGGGACCGGCTGGCGGGCCGGACGGATCTGGACACCCGCCGGGCCTTTCTGGTGGACACCTGCCCGGACGACCACCTGGCCTCCATTGCCCGGGAGATCCTGCGCCAGGACGGGCGGTTTGAGGAGATCCTCGAGGCCAAGGCGGGCTGCACCATCTTCTGCCACTGCGGCCCGGGGACGCTGGGCGTCATTTTCCTGCGGAAGGCGTAAAGGAGCTGAAAACGGGGGCCGGCCGGAAAGCCGGCCCCCGCTTCCTGCCGGGCGCATAAAAAATGAACGGTCCGGTTGTGTAAGGGGGAAAAATGTGGTATGCTTTTTCGTGAGATTTTACAGCGGGGCGGACAGCCGCCGGGAGGAGTGAATACAGCATGAGCGATTTAAAGGAAGTTCTGCAGGAGACCAGCTATCTGCGTCAGAAGCAGCTGATTTTCGCGGACTGTGACCGGTATCAGCGGGCAAGGGTCAGCACCCTGCTGAGCATCGCCGCCGCCGTGGCCGGGGCGGACTACGATGCCAGGGGGCTGACCTACGACAAGCTCTATCAGATGCGGGAGGTGTTTCTGCTCTCCCGGATCGCCCTGCGGATCCACCGGGACCCCAAGGCCCTCCAGACCGTGGATGTCACCACCTGGGAGGACGGCGTCAAGGGTGCCCATATGCAGCGGGTGTATGAGATTTCCGACATGACCGGTGTGCTGGTGTCCATCCGCAGCGACTGGATCCTGGTGGATCCGGTGACCCGCCGAATCATGCGGCCCGGCACCTTTACCGCCAGGAAGCTGACCAGCTGCCCCAAGGCCATCGACGCGCCGGAGACCCGGAAGATCCTGCTGCCCCACGAGGGCCTGGAAGAGCTGGGCACCCGCCGTGTGATGTGGTCCGACCTGGACGGCAACGGCCATGTGTACAGCGGCAACTACGGGGATTTCGTATGGGACTACCTGCCCGCCGACCTGCAGGAGCAGCTGCCGAAGGAGTTCTTCATCAACTACAGCAAGGAGGCCACCCTGGGCCAGGAGCTGCGGATGGTGGGCATCCGGCAGGAGAACGAATACCTGATGGAGGGCCTGGGGCCGGAGGGCGTGTGCTTTTCCGCCCAGTGCGTGTTTTGAGATGCGGCCGGAGGCGTTTTCCCTGAACGGGATACCGGCCCTCCGCTGGGGCCGGCCCTGCCGGCGGGGGTTTCTGTACCTCCATGGCCAGGGCGGCAGCAAGGCGGAGGCCGCCTCCTTCGCCGCGGCTGCGGCGGAGGCCGGCTGGCAGACGGTGAGCATTGACCTGCCTGGCCACGGAGACCGGGCGGAAGCGGCGGGGGAGCTGGTGCCCTGGCGGATGGTGCCGGAGCTGCGGTTCGCCCTGGCAGAGCTCCGGGGCCGGTGGGATCAGACCGCCCTCTTCGGCAACAGCCTGGGAGCCTGGTTCGGCCTGCTGGCCTGCCCTGACGTGCCACTGGCGGGGGCGCTGCTGCTTTCTCCGGTGGTGGACATGGAGGCGCTGATCCGGAAGATGCTGGGCTGGGCCGGCGTAACGGAGGAACAGCTGGCCCGGGAGGGGACGATCCCCACGGACTTCGGACAGACCCTCTCCTGGGAGTATCTGCGGTATGTCCGCACCCACCCCCTCCGCCGGTGGCCGGCGCCCACGTCCATCCTGTACGGCGGCCGGGACCATCTGACGGATCGGGAGACCGTGGAGGCCTTTGCCGCCCGGAACGGCTGCCGCCTGACCGTGGAGGAGGCCGGAGAGCACTGGTTCCACACGCAGGAGCAGCTGGCGGCGGCGGACCGCTGGCAGCGGGAGAGCCTGCTGGCCCTGGGATAGAAGCCCCGCAAGTGCCGCTCCTTCCGCCCTGCGCGCCTGGCGGACGCTTTTTCTGGCGGCGGGTTTCCGGGAATCTGAAGCGCCGCCCCCCCCCGGGGCCGGGCGGGGCGGGGTGTGGGGAGGGGGAGGGGAGGGGGGGCGAGACACCATAAACAAAAGAGGGGG
>CAMMCS010000217.1 GCA_946494635.1 uncultured Oscillibacter sp.
TGGGCAAGCGGCCCCTGCTGGCAGCCTGCGACGTGTACCGCCCCGCCGCCATCGAGCAGCTGAAGGTGGTGGGCGGCCAGCTGGACCTGCCGGTTTTTGAGGAGGGCCAGGGCGATCCGGTGGAGATCGCCCAGCATGCGGTCCGCCACGCCAGAGATCACGGCAGCGACATGGTGTTTCTGGACACCGCCGGCCGTCTCCATGTGGATGAGACCCTGATGGACGAGCTGAAGCGGATGAAAGAGGCGGTCCGCCCCAACGAGATCCTGCTGGTGGTGGACGCCATGACCGGCCAGGACGCGGTGAACGCCGCCTCCGCCTTTGACGAGGCGCTGGGGATCGACGGCGTGGTGCTGACCAAGCTGGACGGCGACGCCCGGGGCGGTGCTGCCCTGACCATCCGGGCAGCCACCGGCAAGCCCATCAAGTTCGCGGGCACCGGCGAAAAGCTGGACATGATCGAGCCCTTCCATCCGGACCGGATGGCATCCCGGATCCTGGGCATGGGCGACATGCTGTCCTTCATTGAGAAGGCCCAGCAGACCTACGATGAAAAGCAGGCGGCCAAGCTGGAGGAAAAGCTCCGCAAAAACCGCCTGACGCTTCAGGATTACTATGAGCAGCTGCAGCAGCTGCGGAATATGGGGGACCTGAGCCAGCTGGCCGGCATGATGCCCGGCGCGCTTGGCAAGCAGATGGCCGGCGCCTCCATTGACGATAAGGCCCTGGCCCATACAGAGGCCATTATCCTCTCCATGACTCCGCTGGAGCGGGAGAATCCCCAGATCCTGAACGCCAGCCGCAAAAAGCGCATTGCCGCCGGCTGCGGGCTGCAGGTGGTGGATGTGAACCGGTTGCTGAAGCAGTTTGAGATGATGCAGCAGCTGACCAAGCAGATGACCCGGGGCCGCATGCCGAAAATGGGAGGCGGCGGCATGGGCGGCCGGATGCACGGCTTCGGACGCAAAAAGCGCCTGAAATAGCAAAACGGATATAAGTGCTACGCATTTATAGATAAATTGAATTTACTTTGGAGGTAACAAATTATGGTAAAGATCAGACTGCGCCGCCTGGGCGCCAAGAAGGCTCCCTTCTATCGCGTGGTGGTTGCCGACTCCCGCTTCCCCCGGGACGGCCGCTTCATCGAGGAGATCGGCACATACAATCCCTGCGTCTCCCCCGCGGAAATCAAAATTGACGCGGAACGGGCCCAGGCCTGGATCAAGTCCGGCGCCCAGCCCACTGACACCGTCAGAGCTCTGCTGAAAAAAGTAGAAGTCCTCTGATCCGGAGGATCGGGCATGAAAGAGTTGCTGCTCTACATCGCCAGAAACCTTGTGGATGATCCTGAGGCGGTCTCTGTCACTGAGGTACAGGGCTCTCAGGAGCTGACGCTGGAGCTGCGCGTCGCCCCCGATGACATGGGAAAGGTCATCGGCCGGCAGGGCCGCATCGCCAAGGAGATCCGGACGGTGATCCGGGCTTACGCCCAGCGTACCGGTCAGAAGGTTTCCGTGGACATCGTAGATTGACCATTTGTCCGGCGGGGAATCTCCCTTCTGGACCCGGAAGGAGGGGTGCCCACAGGACCCCTCCTTTCCTCTGTTTTGAGTGCGGTCCACAGGCCGCGCCGTCACCATCACACCACTGCTGTTTCAGGCGGCGGGCAGATTTGGCTGTTCCCGCCTGCCAAGTCCGCGGAAGGGGATGCTCCGTTGTCTACGGAATACAAGAAAAAATTTATCGTGGATGTAGCGTACCTGGCGCTGGTTCTGGCGCTGGGCTATGTGGCGCTGCAATACGCGCTGCCGCTGCTGATGCCCTTTGTGCTGGCGTTTTTGATTGCCTATGTGCTGCGCCGGCCCATCCGCTTTTTCTCCCGGGTGCTCCATGTTCCCAAAGGCCTGGCCGCGGTGCTGCTGGTGGTGCTGACCTACGGGGTCATCGGCCTGCTGCTGACACTGGCAGGCATCCGCATCACCGCCACCATTGCCTCGCTGGTACAGCAAATTCCCACGATTTACAACAACTACATCCTTCCGGATCTCACGGAGCTGTTCACCTGGCTGGAGGATCTTCTGGCAAGGCTGGACCCGTCCCTGATGTCCACTCTGGAAGAACTCCAGACCCAGCTGCTCAACATGCTGTGGCAGCTGGTCTCCAGCCTCTCCGGCCTGCTGATGGGGGGTGTATCCTTCGCCACCTCCCTGGCCACCTCCCTGCCCGGCTTTCTGATCCGGGTTCTGCTGATGGTGATTTCCACCTTTTTCATCGCCATTGATTACGAGAAAATCGTCAGATTTGTTCTCGGCTGCCTGCGGGGGCACACCCGGGATGTCGTCCTGCAGATCAAATCCTATGTGGTGGGAACGCTGTTCGTCTGCATCCGCTCCTATGCCCTCATCATGTTCATCACGTTTGTGGAGCTGTCCATCGGCCTGAGCGTCATTGGCATAAACAGGGCCATGCTGGTGGCGCTTCTGATCGCCATTTTTGACATTCTCCCGGTTCTGGGCACCGGCGGCATCATGATCCCCTGGGCCATCCTCACGGTGCTGGGCGGGGATGTTCCCCGCGGCCTGGCCCTGCTGGTGGTGTATGTGATCATCACCATCATCCGCAACATCATCGAGCCCCGGATCGTGGGCAAGCAGATCGGCCTGCACCCGGTGCTGACACTGATGAGCATGTTCGTGGGCACCCACCTTTTCGGCGTGGTGGGGCTGTTTGGCCTGCCGATTCTGCTGTCCCTGCTGCGGTACCTCAACGACAATGGGACCATTTCCCTGTTCCCCGCCTCCGCGCTTGGGAACCCGGATGGGGGGAAGACAAACTGATTCTGCATCCGCAGGCGGGGCTCCGGTCCCGCCTGTCCGCTGTCCGGGCCCCAAGGGCCTGGATCACTTCGTCAAAGGAGCTCTCATATGAGATTGGAAACCATCAAGATCGGCCGCATCGTCAATGCCCACGGTATCCGGGGCGAGGTGCGGGTGCAGCCGGAGGGGCAGGATCCAGCCTTTCTCACCCGGTTCAAGACCTTCTATCTGGACGGTGCGCCGATGACGCCCACGGCCAACCACGTTCACAAGTCCCTGGTGCTGATGAAGTTCCCCGGCGTGGACGACATGAACGCCGCCCTGGCCCTGAAGGGCAAGGATCTGTATATCCGCCGGGCGGACGCCAAGCTGCCGGAGGGGGCCTATTTTGACGCGGAGCTGCTGGGCATGGAGGTCTTTGACGCCGCCACCGGCGCGGCCC
>CAMMCS010000218.1 GCA_946494635.1 uncultured Oscillibacter sp.
AGCCGCCCCAGCTGACCAACGACCAGGGGGACTTCTTCTTCCTCTGCCGCCGGGACGCCGAGCGGACCCTCTCCACGGTGGTGGAGCTGTGCAGGACCCGCCTGCCGGACCACATGGGCATCCCGGCGGACCAGATCCAGGTGCTCTCACCCACCCGGAAGGGCCTCAGCGGCACAGAGAACCTGAACCGCTGTCTCCAGGCGGCGCTGAATCCGCCGTCCCCGGACAAGCGGGAGATCCAGTGGGGGGAGCGGGTGTTCCGCACCGGGGACCGGGTCATGCAGACGAAGAACAACTACGACGTGGTGTGGGAGCGCCCCGACGGCACCGTGGGCACCGGCATGTTCAACGGGGACGTGGGGAAGATCGTGGAGATCGACCCCTCCGGGGAGCTGCTGGTGGTGAACTTTGACGACCGGATCGCCACATACACCCTGGAGATGCTGAACGAGGTGGATCTGGCCTACGCCATGACGGTGCACAAGGCCCAGGGCAGCGAGTACCGGTGCGTGGTGCTGGCGGCTATGCCGGCGGCGCCGTCCCTGATGGTGCGGGGGGTATTATATACGGCCCTGACCCGGGCCCGGGAGCTTTTGATCGTGGTGGGGGATGACGCGGCTATCCGGGCCATGGCGGCCAATGACCGCCAGCAGCGGCGGTACTCGGGGCTCCGGTGGAGGCTGGCGCATTCGGCGATGCCGCCGGAGACGGCGTAGGGGCGGTTATCAACCGCCCGGGAAATGCGGGCCGCCGGCCGCGAGGGGCTGGCTTCCGCCAGGGGGGCTTGTCCAGCGGGATGCACCCCCCATTTTCTTTTCCGTCTTGCGGAAAAGAAAACGGGCCGTGCACGGTCCAAAAGAAAAGGCCGCTTAGGCGCGCTCCGGTGCAGTGGCCCTCCGCGCGCGACGGGGGGCGGCGGATCGGTGCCTGCTCCGATTTGGACTGGTCTTCGGGCACGCTTGGGTCTTCTGCGAGGTCCATACTACCGTCCCGTGGTGGATGGTGCCGACCTCGTCGGGTGGTCATCGCATTGCCTCTGCTCCTATTTTCGCTGCCGCTGGCTGTTCTGCGCGGGAGATGGTGCGGCGGGCGGATGTGGGCATCCGCCCCTACAAAGCGGAATGTAACCCATCCCTTCGTAGGGGCCGACCTGCGTGTCGGCCCTTGCGGGAGCGGCAACCCCAGCGTAGGGGCGGATGCCCTCATCCGCCCGCCGGTGCAAGCCGCCACAATCGCCCGGGTAGCGCGTAGCGGCTGCGCAGCCGTTGGCGGCTCTGCCGCTTACGGATGCGGCGTACCCCTTGCGGGTAAAGCGGAACGCGCGGAAGGAGGAACCAGTGGAACACTGGTGACGGAAATACTGGGAGCGCCGCAGCGCGAGACAGTAAAAGAGGAGCCGGTCAAATGCGTTCTTGCACCCCGTTGACCTCCGCGCCCGCGCCGCGGGAATCCGCTGTCAAATGTGCACCGCACCACGCCGCGCCCGTCGGAGAGCCATCCCAAACCCGCAGGCACCATCTCACGCCGACCCCCGTATAGCGCGGAGGCACGAACGTGCCGGAGCGCGTCAAGGCGCTTTTTCTCTTTGGACCGTGCACGGCCCGTTTCTCTTTTGGCAAGACCAAAAGAGAAATGGGGGGTGCTTCTGCCCAGCCATCAGCATGGCTGATTTTCGCCACCCAAACGGGTGGCTTTTGTTTTGAACGAAGATCGCAGCATAAAAATGGACAAATAGTCCAATATAGCGCAGTACAATATGTCCTAAGCATAAAATCACTTCGGTGATGAAAATGAATTTGCGGATTCGGGATCTGCGTGAGGATCAAGACCTGAAGCAAAAACAGATTGCGGAATATTTGCTGTGCGATCAATCACTCTATTCTAAATATGAACGGGGAGAGCGGGAACTGCCCCTGCGGCTGGCTGTGAAGCTGGCGGAATACTATGGTGTCAGCATGGACTACCTGGTGGGATTGACGGATGTTCGGACGCCGTATCCGCGAAAGGGGAAGAAACGATGAAGCTGTTTTCCAGCTTCCTGGACCTCCTCTTCCCGCCCAAGTGCCCCTTCTGCGGCCGCGTCCTGGACGTTCCGGGCATCTGCGATGCCTGCCAAAAGGCCCTCCCCTGGACAGAGGGGGAAGAGGCGGTGCGCCGGGGCCCCGACGGCTTCCGCTGCGCCGCGCCGCTGCGGTACGAGGGCTTGGCCAAAGAGGGGCTCCACCGCTTCAAGTTCCGGAAGATGCCCTCTGCCGCGGGCCCCATCGGGGAGCTGATCGCCCAGTGCGCGGCGGAGCACTTCTCCGGGGAGTTCGACACCGTCACCTGGGTGCCGGTCAGCGCAAGGCGCCTGCGGCAGCGGGGCTATGACCAGGCCCGGCTGCTGGCGGAGAGCGCCTGCCGCCTGTGGGACGCCAGGCCCCTTCCGCTGCTGCGCAAGACCGTCCACAACCCCGCCCAGTCGGGGCTGCAGGAGTCTGCCCAGCGCCGGGCCAATGTACTGGGCGTCTACGAACCCGCAGATCCGGAGCGGATCTCCGGACGCCGCATTTTGCTGGTGGACGACATCTGCACCACCGGGGCCACTCTGGGAGAGTGCGTCCGGGTGCTGCGGGAGGCCGGGGCGGCAGACGTGGTCTGCGCCGCCGCGGCACTGACCCCGCTGCGGCGGGAAAAGGGCCCCGCCAGCGGGGAAAAAGCCTGAATCCGCCGGAAATGTTCACAGAATATTGTTGCAATCCCTGGAAACTGCCAGTATAATAGATGCTGTATGATTGCTGGCGGAAAATCCGCTTATAATACTGAAGAGAAAGATCAAATGAGGTGGAGAAGATATGCCCATGACAAAGGATATCGGTATCGATCTGGGTACCGCGTCAGTTTTGGTATATGTAAAGGGAAAGGGAATCGTCCTGAATGAACCCTCCGTGGTGGCTATGGACAAGACCACCGGCAAGCTGCTGAAGGTGGGCGCCGAGGCCCAGGCCATGCTGGGCCGGACCCCGGGCAACATCATCGCCATCCGGCCTTTGCGGGAGGGCGTCATCTCCGACTACGACATGACCGAGCGGATGCTGCGGGAGTTTATCCACAAGGTGGCGGGCTTCTCCTTCTTCAAGCCCCGGGTCATCATCTGCGTCCCCTCCGGCATTACGGAGGTCGAGGAGCGCGCCGTCATCGACGCGGGCATCCAGGCCGGCGCCCGGAAGG
>CAMMCS010000219.1 GCA_946494635.1 uncultured Oscillibacter sp.
TGGCGGCGGCCTTCACCATGGGGAAGCTGGCGTAGCCGCCGGTGCCGATGACCACATCCGGCAAAAACGCCCGCAAAATGGCCCGGGCCTCCCGGGGGGCCCGCATGAGATTGACCACGGAGATCAGGTTGTGGCGGATCTCCCGGGGCTTAAACGACCTGTGGAAGCTGGAGATGTGGACGGTGCGGAAGTCGTACCCCGCCTTGGGGATCAGGTCCTTCTCCAGCCCCCGCTCCGCGCCCACGAACAGGAATTGGGTCTCCGGGTCCCGCTGGTGCATCAGCTGGGCCAGGGCGATGGCCGGGTTCACATGCCCCGCCGTCCCGCCGCAGGTGAAGATCACCCGTTTGAGTTGTTTTCCCATCGAATCACCACGCTGTGAGAGTTAGGAATTAGGAATTAGGATTTAGGAATTGATGTGTCCGGCGCAGCCGGACGGATTAGGACTGTTCCGCCTGCGGCGGAACACAAAATCTTCACTCTCCACTCTCAACTCTTCACTCTCATAATTCCTAATTCCTCATTCCTAATTCCTAATTGAATAAACTATCCCGCCTTCGTGGGCTTCATCTGCCGCGAGACCGACAGCACCACGCCCATTTCCGCCAGCTGGATGGACAGTGCCGTGCCGCCGTAGCTGAAAAAGGGCAGGGAGATGCCGGTGGTGGGCAGCAGGCCCGTCACCACGCCGATGTTCAGGAAGGTCTGCAGGCCGATCAGCGTCATGACGCCCACCACGATCAGGCTGCCGAACCGGTCCCGGGCGTGGAGGGCGATCCAGAAGCCCCGAAGGATCAGCGCCGCGAACAGCAGCATGATGATGGAGGCGCCGATGAGGCCCAGCTCCTCGCAGACGATGGCGAAGATGAAGTCGTTGTGCTCCTCCGGCAGGAAGAGGAACTTCTGCCGGCTCTTGCCCAGGCCCACGCCCCACAGTCCCCCGGAGCCGATGGTCAGCAGGCTCTGGGAGAGCTGATAGCCGTCCCCCAGGGGGTCCAGCCAGGGGTTGTGCCACATGTCGAAGCGGGAGGTGTTGTAGCGGATCACGAAAACCACCACATAGAGCATCAGCCCCGCCGCGCCCAGGGCGCCGCCTACCCAGCCCCAGTGGATGCCGCCCACCAGCATCATGGCCGCGCCGGCGCCCATGATGAGGATGGCGCCGGAGAGGTGGGGCTCCATGCCCACCAGCAGGGCCAGCACAATCAGGATCACCGCGTAGGGGGCGATGCCGTAGCGGAAGGTGCGCATTTTGTCCTTTTTCTTGGAGATGCTGTCGCCGAAGTAGAGGATCACCGCCAGCTTGGCGATCTCCGAGGGCTGGAACTGCAGAGACGTGCCGGGGATGCCCAGCCAGCGGGTGGCGTTGTTCCGGGTGATGGCCAGGGGGTTCCCCGGCACCAGCACCAGAAGCAGCAAAATGACGGAGAGGTACAGCAGCGGCTTGGCCAGGGCCCGGAACCGCTGGTAGTTGATCTTCCCGATCAGCAGCATGGCCGCCACGCCCATGATGGCGAACACCCCCTGCCGCAGGAAGTAGGACATGGGGTTCCTTCCGTCGGTCTCGTAGTAGGCGGAGGGGAAGCTGGCGGACAGCAGCATCACCAGGCCGATGCCGGTGAGCAGCAGCACCAGGATGAAGAAGGGCAGGTCCAGGGGGCCTCTGGCCAGCCCCCGGCTCTCCTGCTCCAGCTCCCGCCGGCGCTGCTGGCGCTCCTGCCGGGCCAGGGCCTCCTCCCGGGTCATGGGGCGCCGGCGCTGGGCCGGCGCGCTGCGCCGCTGCATCATGCAATTCCCTCCCTCTCCTCTGGAGTTATGCCGGGCGGAGCCTGCCGCCGGGGATCAATACCGCCCCTGGATGCCCAGAAGCGCCAGCACACAGCCCGCCGCCGTCACCAGGGAAAAGACCGCCACCAGCTTTGCCTCGCTCCAGCCGGAGAGCTCCAGGTGATGGTGCAGGGGTGCCATTTTGAAAAACCGCTTGCCGTGGGTCAGCTTGAAATAGCCCACCTGGATGATGTCGGACAGCGTCTCCAGGATGTAGATGATCCCCACGGGGATCAGCACCAGGGGCATGTCGAACACAAAGGCCAGGGCCGCCACCGCGCCCCCCAGGAAGAGGCTGCCGGTGTCCCCCATAAAGACCTTTGCCGGGTGGTGGTTGTAGACGAAGAAGGCCGCCAGCCCGCCGGCCATGGCCGCCGGGAACAGGGCCTGCACACCGTGGCGGCTCCACAGGACACCCACCACCGTGAAGAAGACCATCACCACGCAGGTGACGCTGGAGGCCAGGCCGTCGATGCCGTCGGTCAGGTTCACGGCGTTGACGCAGCCCACGATGACGAAGGCCGCGAAGATCAGGTACACGACCCAGTTGACGGTGAAGCTGACGTTGGCGAAGGGGATATACAGGTTGTTGGTCAGCAGCCCCTCGTACCGCATCAGCACCAGGAACACCACCGCCGCCAGCAGCTGGAGGATGAACTTCTGCCGGGCCGTCAGCCCCTCGTTCTGGTGCTGGCGGACCTTGCGGTAGTCGTCCACAAAGCCGATGAGGCCGAAGATCAGGGCGAACAGGTACACATACAGGTGCCAGAACACCCCCTCCAGCATGGCACTCCAGCCCAGGGCGAACACAGTGACGCCGGCCCCCAGGATGAACATGATGCCGCCCATGGTGGGGGTGCCCGCCTTGGACTTGTGCCAGGTGGGGCCGTCCTCCCGGATCTCCTGGCCGGCCTTCAGCTTGCGCAGCTCCGGGATGAGAAATCTGCCGATCAGCAGCGTCAGCACAAAGCTGGCAGCGGCGGCAATCAAAATTTGTGACATATCGCTTCTCCCTCTCCTCCGCCGGGCACAGCCCCGGCGCTTTGGTGCGTTGGTTGGCGCGGCGGACGCCGGACTCCCGGCGGTCACTTCCCAGCCAGATAGTCCGCCACGATCTCCCGTTCGTCCATGTGATGCTTTTCGTGGTTTACTTCCTGATAGGTCTCGTGGCCCTTGCCGCACAGGGCGATGACGTCGCCGGGCTGTGCGTGGTCCAGCGCCCAGCGGATGGCCTCCACCCGGTCGCAGATCACCTGATGGGGGGTGTCGCTCCCCTCCAGGCCCGGCAGGATGTCGGCGATGATGGCCTCCGGGTCCTCGGTGCGGGGGT
>CAMMCS010000220.1 GCA_946494635.1 uncultured Oscillibacter sp.
AGACGCTGCCCGGCGTGTTCGCCGCGGCGGCGCTGGCGGGGGTCATCGCCTCCGGCCGGGACCCGGCGGTGCCCCTGAACGGGGCGGAGATCCGGGGGCTGGGGGGATTGAGCGCCGCATACAGCGACAACGACATCGATCTGCTGGTGCGGGGCGGCGTGACGCCCCTGGAGAGCGTGGCGGGGGTGGTGTCCCCGGTGCGGGGCATCACCACCCGGACCACCACCGGCGGCGCGGCGGACACCACCTGGCGGGAGCTGACCACCATCCTGATCGTGGACGACGTGATCCCGGCGGTGCGGCAGGCCCTGCGGAGCAAGTTCACCCGGGCCAAGAACACCGCCCAGAGCCGCAGCGCCATCCGCTCCCAGGTGATCGTGGAGCTGGAGAAGAAGGTGGCGGAGGAGATCATCGACAGCTACGGCGAGGTGACGGTGACCCCCTCCGAGGACGACCCCACCGTGTGCCTGGTGGAGTTCAGCTTCGCGGTGGCCCACGGGCTGAATCAGATCTATCTGACGGTCCACATCACGGTGTAAGGAGGAGACGGTATGGAAGCAAAGGGATTTCCCACCAGCGCGGACATCTATCTGGAGCTGGACGGGAAGAAGATCGCGGTGGTCCAGGGCTACACCGCCCGGGCCAGCAAATCCAGCCAGAGCGTGGAGGCCTTCGGCGAGAGCGAGCCGGTGGCCACCATCGAGGGCCAGCGGCAGTACACCCTGGAGCTGACCCGGCTGTACGCCACCGAGGACGCGGTGAGCGACGGCATCAACTTCTACGAGCTGCGGGACTTCTCCCTGGTGATCTGCAAGCCGGACCGGAAGGTCATCTACAGCGGCTGCCAGTGGAGCGCCATCCAGGAGGAGGGGCAGCTGAACGCCATGGTGGCGGAGAAGGTGACGGTGGTGGCCTCCAAACGGATCGAGACCACGGCATGATGGAGGAGCTGGACGAGCTGCGGCCGCCCACGGCCTGGCGGCTGCTGGAGATCTGGCGGGGGACCCGGGAGCTGGCGGAGGAGCCCTTGGAGCGGGCCCTGCTGTGCAACGCCCAGGTGCTGGCGGAGAGCTGCCTGCGCCAGGGAGTGCCGGTGTTCGACGACGGCGCGGCGGTGCTGGCCCGGCTGACCGCCGGAGAGATGGAGACGCTGCTGCGCCGCCTGGCGGGGGAGGGCACCTCCCCCGCCCCGGCGGCGGTGAACCGGGACTTTGACCAGGGCCGGTTCCAGGCGCTGAAGGAGGGCTGAGATGGAGTACATCCGGGAGATGCTGCTGCGGCAGCGGACGGCCCTGGCCCGGCTGATGCTGGGCGGCGCGGCGGAGGAGGCATCGGAGACCGCCTCCGCCCCGGCAGCCCGTCAGGACCGGGGAGCTCCGGCGGAGCGCGGGGCAGGCCGTTCGGAAATGGCCGCCGGCGGGCGGGAGGCCCGCCGGAGCGGACAGCAAAGCGCCGCCGCGCGTACATCGGGCGAATTTGCCTGGCAGGGGGAGACCCTGCGGCAGGCCCTGGCCAGAAAGAGCGCGGCAGGGCGGCAGGCGGCGGGGATTCCGGGGGTGGCTGGCACCCGGGACACCTCCGTCCGCTCTGCCGGCAGGAGAGCCGCCGGAGCTGGCGGCCTGGCTGGGAGCGGATTCAACCCGCCGGCAGATGCCGGCAGAGCACCGGGAGGGCGGCTGAGTGCATGGGAGAGCCTGCCTGCGGCCGGAGGAGAAGCGGCAGGAGCGAAGGCGCTGTCCCGGGCGTTTCAGAAGGACGCCAGGCGCTACGACGGGGGCTTTCGGCTCTATGACTAGGAGGTGAGGGGATGCTGCTGAAGCCTATGCGATACAAGACTTATACCTGGCCGCACAATCCGGAGACCTACACGGTGGAGTACCGGAGAGAGGTGGCCGCCCATAAGGTGCCGCTGGGGGGCTGGCGCCTGCAGGACATGGGGCGGGTCCACCGGGTTCTGCGGGGGGTGGGCTGCTTTTCCGGCGCGGGCGCCTATGAGGAGTTCCAGAATCTGGCGGAGGTGTTTTTCCAGGACGGCCCCGGGATGCTGGTACATCCGGTGTGGCGGACAGTGAATGCCTATTTTGTGGAGCTGGAACTGCTGGAGGAGCCACTGCCGGATTATGTGCGCTACAGCTTCGCCTTCTGGGAGGACGGCGGAGCATCCGGCGGCCTGACGGAAATCCCGGCAGAAACAGGAAGCGGCGTCGATGGAGGCAATACGGCCTCCGCCGGTACCGGAGACCGAAGGAGCTACACGGTGCGGAAGGGGGATACCCTGTGGGGCATTGCCGGGCGGTACGGCGTCCCCCTGACCGCTTTGATCAGCGCCAATCCCCAGATCAAGAATCCCAACCTGATCTATCCGGGAGACCGGGTGGTGCTCCCATGACGGGGCGGATCATTACCAGCGGCCACCGGACCTATGACCTGCCGGAACTGCTGCGCTGGAATGTGACGTATACCGGCGGGGTACCCTGTGACCGGTTCTCCGTCACCTTTTTATATGACAGGAGCATGGCCGAGCCGCTGCATCTGGCGGCGGGGTTCCTGGCGCTGGACGAGGACGGCACCCTGCTGCTGCGGGGCATCGTGGATGAATACGCGGTGGAGCTGACAGAGGCGGGGCTGACGGCGACTGTCGCCGGCCGGGGGTACGCTGCCCGGCTGCTGGACAACGAGTCCCGCCCGGTGACCTATCAGGGGGTGACTCTGGCGGAGATCGTCCGGTGCCATGTGGCTCCATATGGCATTACCGCCGCGGAGATCGCGCCGGTGACGGCGGGCTCCGCCTATACCGTGGCCTCCGGCACCAGTCAGTGGAAGGCGCTGGAGAGCTTCTGCCGGACCTACGGGGGATTTGCGCCCCGCTTCCGGCGGGACGGCCTGCTGGTGGCGGCGCCGGAGCGGGATGACGGGAGGCGGGTCGTGATTGACGAAAGCGCCCCGGTGCTCTCCTGCACCCTGCGGGAGGATCACTATGGCGTGCTGACGGAGGTACTGGTCATCGACAAGACGCAGAACGTGTCCTACAGCGTGAAAAACCAGGATATGATCAACCGGGGCGGCCAGTGCCGACGGGTGGTCTACACCCCGGGCCAGAGCACCTGGGCCGCCATGCGGTACACCGGGG
>CAMMCS010000221.1 GCA_946494635.1 uncultured Oscillibacter sp.
TCGACGTGGGCTACCGCCTCATCGACACCGCCGCCTCCTACGGCAACGAGGAGGCGGTGGGCAAGGCGGTGCGGGAGTGCGGCGTGCCCCGGGAGGAGCTGTTCGTCACCACCAAGCTGTGGGTGTCCGACACCAGTTACGAGGGCGCCAAGCGGGGCTTCGCCGCCTCCATGGAGCGGCTGGGACTGGACTATCTGGATCTGTACCTGATCCACCAGCCTCTGAACGACTACTACGGAGCCTGGCGGGCCATGACCGAGCTGTGCCGGGAGGGCAAGATCCGGGCCATCGGCGTGTGCAGCTTCTACCCCGACCGGCTGGCCGACCTGATTG
This sequence comes from uncultured Oscillibacter sp., assembly GCA_946494635.1. Classification (GTDB taxonomy): domain Bacteria; phylum Bacillota; class Clostridia; order Oscillospirales; family Oscillospiraceae; genus Oscillibacter. Next base: position 334 of record CAMMCS010000221.1, read on the forward strand.
CCTTCAACGAGGTGGCCCCCGCCGTGAACCAGGTGGAGTGCAACATCTTCTTCCAGCAGGAGAAGGCCCAGGAGTACATGAAGTCCAAGGGCGTGCAGATGCAGAGCTGGGCCCCGTTCGCCGAGGGACACAACGATTTGTTCCACAACCCCACCCTCACGGCCATCGGGGAGAAGTACGGCAGGAGCGTGGCCCAGGTGGTGCTGCGCTGGCAGCTCCAGCGGGGCATCGCCTGCATCCCCAAGAGCACCAAAAAGGAGCGGATGGAGCAGAACTTCGATGTGTTCGGCTTCGCCCTCACGGACGAGGATATGGCCGCCATTGCCGTCCTGGACACCAACACCAGCTCCTTCTTCGACCACAGGGACCCCGCCGTGGTGGAGATGCTCTCCGGGCTGAGCCAGAAAGTCTGAAAATCAAAATCAGGAGGACAAGACGATGCGCAATATAAGACGAATGGGGGCCGTTCTGATGGCCCTGGCTTTGGTACTCAGCATGAACCTGACCGCCTTTGCCGCTGTGGAGGACACCGGCTTTGCCGATGTGGACGCGGATGATTGGTACGCAGAGGCCGTGGAATACGTCCGGGACCACGGCATCATGAACGGCACTACAGCCACCACGTTCAATCCCGACGGCACCACCAGCCGGGGGCAGATCGCCGCGATCCTCTACCGGGCCTCCGGCTCCCCGGAGGTCTCCGGCGGCACGGCCTTCACGGATGTGGCGGATACCGCCTACTACGCGGACGCCGTCCGTTGGGCCAGCGCCCACGGCGTCGTCACCGGCTACGGCGACGGCACCTTCCGGCCCAACAACCCCATCACCCGCCAGCAGTTGGCGGCCATTCTCTGGCGGTACGCCGGCAGCCCCGCGCCGGAGGGAGGTGCGGACTACGCCGACGAGGACACCATCTCCGCCTACGCCAGCACGGCGGTGGACTGGGCCCGGGACACCGGCATCATCTCCGGCCGGGACGGCAACCGCTTCGACCCCAATGGCCGGGCCGCCCGGGCCCAGGCGGCGGTGATCCTGCATCGCTACGACACCTGGGAGCCGCCCATCCCGGAGATCCCTGACCCGGAGCCCGCCCCGGAGGAGGGCAGCGTCCTGGTGGCCTACTTCTCCGCCACCGGCAACACCGAGCGTGTGGCAAACGCCATTGCGGCGGCCACCGGCGGCGATCTGTTCGAGCTGACCCCCGTGGAGCCCTACACCGACGCCGACCTGAACTGGACGGACGAGGACAGCCGGGTGGTCTATGAGTATGAGAACCCCGATGAGCGGGACACGGAGCTGGTCGCCTACACCCCGGACAACTGGGCCGACTACGACGTGGTCTTTGTGGGCTATCCCATCTGGTGGTACGACGCGGCCTGGCCGGTGGAGGGCTTTGTGACGGAAAACGACTTTACCGGCAAGACGGTGATCCCCTTCTGCACCTCCTCCAGCTCCGGCATCGGCGAGAGCGGAGAACGTCTGGCCGGCCTGGCCGGCACGGGCGACTGGCTGGAGGGCGAGCGGTTCCGCTCCAGCGCGTCGGATGATGATGTCCAGGCATGGGCAGACAGTCTGGATCTGTAAAAGGAAGCGGTTTTGATGAAAGTATTGCTGGTCAACGGCAGCCCTCACCGGGAGGGATGTACCTACACAGCCCTGTGCGAGGTGGGGGACGCGCTGAACACCTGCGGCGTGGACACGGATGTGATCTGGATCGGCAACCGTCCCCTGTCCGGCTGTATCGCCTGCCACAAGTGTGCCGAACTGAACCGATGCGTGTTTCAGGACTCCGTCAACGACTTCCTGGAGATCGCCGGGGACTATGACGGCTTTGTGTTCGGCTCCCCGGTCCACTGGGCCGGGGCCACCGGGGCGCTTACCTCCTTCCTGGACCGGGCCTTTTACGCCGATCTGAACGGCGGCGGTGATCGGTTTTACCTGAAGCCTGCTGCGGCGGTGATCTCCGCCCGGCGGGCGGGCACCACCGCCACCTGGGATCAAATCAACAAGTATTTCGGCCTGATGCAGATGCCCATCATCACCTCCCGCTACTGGAACATGGTTCATGGCACCACGCCGGAGGAGGTGCGGCAGGACGCCGAGGGGATGCAGACCATGCGTATCTTGGGCCGGAACATGGCATTCTTCCTGAAATGCAAGGAGAGCGCCCTGGCCCATGGCCTGGGCCTGCCTGCCCAGGAGCCGTTCCAATTCACCAATTTCATCCGCTGAAAGGAGCGATTTCCATGGAAAACTTTGTTTACGAATACCCAACTAAGGTCTATTTCGGCAAAGGGGCGGCGAAACAGCATCTGGCTGGCATTTTGGCCGCCTACGGCCCCAATGTCCTGTTGGCCTACGGCGGCGGTTCCATCAAGCGCAACGGCGTCTACGACGAGATCACCGGCATTTTGAAGGAAGCCGACAAGACGGTCACCGAGTTCACCGGCATCATGTCCAACCCCACCTGGGAGAAGGTGAAGGAGGGGGCCCGGCTGGCCCGGGACAACAAGATCGACCTGGTGCTGGCGGTGGGCGGCGGCTCTGTCATCGACTGCTGCAAGATCGTCTGCGCCCAGGCTGTCACCGATGAGGACCTGTGGGAGGTAGAGATGGTGCGCCACGGCGCGCCCGCTGGCAAGCCCATCCCTCTGGGGGCGGTGGTCACCGCCTCCGGCACCGGGGCGGAGATGAACGGCGGAGCCGTCATCACCAATGCGGACGCCAAGATCAAGGGCGGGATGTTCGCCGCCGCGCCCCGGTTCGCCATTCTGGACCCGGAGTACACCATGAGCC
>CAMMCS010000222.1 GCA_946494635.1 uncultured Oscillibacter sp.
CCCGGGCGCCCCTGGACATCCCGGCGGAGGAGCTGCTGGAGCGGTTCGTCCGGGGGGACGCCGCCCGGGGCGGCGAGGGCAACGGCCTGGGCCTCTCCATCGCCAGGAGTCTGACGGAGCTCCAGAAGGGCACCCTGGAGCTGACGGTGGACGGGGACCTGTTCAAGGTGGTCCTGCGGTTTGGGATCCTTTCTTAAAGAAGCGCGCGGAGCGCGCCGGCCAGAGAGGCCGGTGCGCTCCGTATTTTCAGCCGGACGCCTTGCGGATTTCCCTGCAATGGGATATACTACAAGGCGGAAACAGTCGGCGGCGCCGGAGATACGGCCCGCCGGGAAAGGAGCTTGTATGCGCGTGTTGGAACAGCTGGAGCCCCAGGGGGTGTTCCGCTTTTTTGAGGAGCTGTGCGCCATCCCCCACGGCTCCCGGAACTGCCAGGCCGTCAGCGATTGGTGTGTGGCCTTCGCCCGGGAGCGGGGGCTGGAGCACTACCAGGATGGGGCCGGAAATGTCATCCTCATCCAGGAGGCCGCCCCCGGCTACGAGGCGGCGGAGCCGATCATCCTCCAGGGCCACCTGGACATGGTGTGCGCCCAGGACCCGGACTGCGCCAAGGATATGGCGAAGGAGGGCCTGGATCTCTCTGCGGAGGGGGGCTATGTCCGGGCCCGGGGCACCACTCTGGGCGGCGATGACGGTATCGCCGTGGCCATGGCCCTGGCCATTCTGGACGACCGGACGATCCCCCATCCCCGGCTGGAGGTGGTCTTCACCACCGAGGAGGAGATCGGGATGCTGGGCGCGGCGGCCCTGGATGTCTCCCCCCTGAAGGGGCGGAAGCTGCTGAACCTGGACTCCGAGGAGGAGGGGATTTTCACCGTCAGCTGCGCCGGCGGCAGCGTGGCCGCCTGCGTCCTGCCGGTGGCCCGGGCGGCCTGGGACGGCGCGGCCCTGGAGGTGCGGATCAGCGGCCTTGCCGGCGGCCACTCCGGCACGGAGATCCACAAGGGCCGGGCCAATGCCTGCGTGGTCCTGGGCCGGGTGCTCCAGGCCATGGGAGAGGAGACAGAGCTGCGGCTGGTGACGGCGCAGGGCGGCGGCAAGGACAACGCCATCCCTGTGGGATCATCTGCCCAGGTGGTGGCCGCCGACGAGGCCGCCGCCCGCCGGGCGGCGGAGCGGGTGGCCGCTGACCTGGCCCGGGAGTACGCCGCGGCGGACCCGGGCCTCCGGGTGGAGGTGGCGGCCTGCGAAGTCTCGGAGACGCCCATGGACAAGGCGTCCACGGAGAAGGCCCTCTGTATGCTGACCTGCCTGCCCAACGGCGTCCAGGCCATGAGCCTGGACATCCCCGGGCTGGTGCAGACCTCCCTGAACCTGGGAATCCTCACCACAGAGGCGGACAGCCTGACGGCCACCTTCTGCGTCCGCAGCTCCCTGGGAAGCCAGAAGGAGATGCTCCACCGCCGCCTCCGCGCCCTGATGGCGCAGCTGGGAGGCACGGTGTCCATCTCCGGGGACTACCCCGCCTGGGAGTATCGGCAGGACTCTCCCTTCCGGGACCTGATGACGGAGATCTTCTGGGAGCAGTACGGCAGCGCGCCGCAGATCGAGGCCATCCACGCCGGCGTGGAGTGCGGCATCCTGGCGGGCAAGCTGCCGGGCCTGGACTGCGTCTCCATCGGGCCGGATCTGCTGGACATCCACACCCCCAGAGAGCGGATGGACATTGCCTCCGTCCAGCGGGTGTGGCAGTTTGTGCTGGAGGTTCTGAAGCGGTCCAAATGAAGAACAGGGGCACGGCGGGAGCCGTGCCCCTGCGCACTGCGGCGGGAAATCCGTTGTGCCCGGCGGGAATCCATGATATAATGGCCCCAATACCGCCGCTTCTGCGCGGCTGGACCGCAGGAGGGAACGAGATGTACCACTGTTTCCGCCTCCATCGGGGGCAGGATCTGTATGAGGCCGTCGAGGCCTATGTGAACGCCCACCACATCGCCGCCGGAGCCGTGGTCTCCGGCGTGGGGTGTGTCTCCCGCTGGCGGCTGCGGGACGCCACCGGTGTCCGGGTGCGCAGCGGGGAGGAGGACGTGGAGATCGTCTCCCTGATGGGCACGGTGTCGGAACACGGCTGCCACCTCCACGCCAGCTTCAGCCGGGCCGATCTCACTGCCTTCGGCGGCCATCTGCTGCCGGGGTGCATCGTGAACACCACGGCGGAGATCGTACTGGCGGAGATCCCGGACCGCGTATTCACCCGGCAGCCGGACAGCGAGACCGGCTACGACGAGCTGGTGATCGCCCCCGCAGGATCAAAAGAGACCATGAAGGACAGGAGAGAACAACCATGAACGTATGGATCGCATCGGACATCCACGGCAGCGCCCTGTACTGCCGGCAGCTGCTGGACCTGATGGAGCGGCAGGGGGGAGACCGCCTAGTGCTGCTGGGGGACCTTCTGTACCACGGCCCCCGGAACGACCTGCCGGCGGGCTATGACCCGAAGGCCGTCTTTACCATGCTGAATGAGCGGAAGGACCGCATCCTCTGCGTCCACGGCAACTGCGACGCGGAGGTGGATCAGATGGTGCTGGACTTCCCCATTGAGGCGGAATTCCGGGTGGAGGATCTGTGCGGCAGGCGGCTGTTCCTGACCCACGGCCACCACTACAACGTGGATCAGCAGCCGGCTCCGGCCCAGCTGGACGGGGCGGGCTATGTGGTCTACGGCCACTTCCATGTGCCTATGAAGCGGCAGGCTGACGGGGTGTGGTACCTGAACCCCGGCTCTGTCTCCATCCCCAAGGAGGGCAGCTGGCATGGCTGCATGCGGATGACGGAGGACGCCATTCAATGGCTGGACCTGGACGGCCATGTGAAAGACGAGCTGCGCTGAGCCGGAGGGATGACGATGACGGACATCCAGAAGCTGCTGTTTGACCGGCAGGATCCGGCCTACCGGGCGTTCCAGAGCAAGCTGATGCCCACTGTGGATCCGGAGACGGTGATCGGCGTCCGGATGCCGGCGCTGCGGCAGCTGGCGAAGGAGCTGGCCAGGACGCCGCTGGCGGAGGATTTCCTCCGGCAGCTGCCCCACCGCTACTATGAGGAGAACAACCTCCACGG
>CAMMCS010000223.1 GCA_946494635.1 uncultured Oscillibacter sp.
TGCTGGGGGACGAGGGCTACATCATGTTCACCCTGCCCGCCTCCGTCCACCAGCATGTGTGGAGCAAGCTGATCGTCTCCGCCGTGTGGTTCATTGCCACTGGCGTAATGGTAATTCTGTCCGCGTTTGTGGCGGCCTTCAACGTGAGCTTCCTGACGGACCTGGCCGGCATTTTCCCAAAGTTCTTCCAGCAGCTGAACGCCTATTACGCCGTCAACGGCACCGCCTTCCTGCTGGAGTTCCTGGCGCTGATGCTGGTGTGCTGCATGAGCTTTTCCCTGCAGTTCTATGCCGCCCTGGCGGTGGGGCACAGCTTCGCAAACCACAAGATGGCCCTGTCCGTGGCGTTTTTCTTCGTGTTCCAGTTCGTGATGCAGATGATCAGCGGCGTGCTGCTGCTCATGCTGGACCAGGGCCCGCTGCAGAGCCTGCTGGCGGGACTGAACTTCCATGTCTCCGGCATGCCCGCCATCCACATCGCCATGCTGGGGCTGATCGTCCTGACGGCGATTTACGGCGCGGTGTTCTATATTGTAACCACTATGACCTTGCAAAAGCGTCTGAACCTGGAGTAAACTAAGCTATACGCTTCCGGCGGGCCCGGGGAAGTCCCGCGGCCTGCCGGAAATCTGAGGGAGGACGCCCATGTTTGCAGATGAGAACCTGATACACGCGGTGGCATTGACCTTCGGCACCGCCATGGTGCCGGTGCTGGAGCTCCGGGGAGCCATTCCCGTAGGGGTGGCTGCCGGACTGTCGCCGCTGACCGCCTGCGCGATCTCCGTGGTGGGCAATATGGTGCCGGTGCCGTTTATCCTGCTGCTGATCCGCCGGATCTTTGACTGGCTGCGGGGCACCCGCCTCTTCGGCCCGAAAATCGACTGGCTGGAGCGCCGGGCCCACCTGAAGGGACGGGTAGTGAAGAAGTACCGGCTGCCCGGCCTTATCATCCTGGTGGCCATCCCCCTTCCGGGCACCGGCGCCTGGACGGGGGCCCTGGTGGCGGCTTTGCTGGACATCCGGATGCGCCATGCGGTGCCCGCCATTTTCCTGGGCGTAGCCATCGCGGGGGCCATCGTCACGGTGCTTACCTACGGCGTGGTGCAGATGTTCTGAGTGAAAGAGGGAACTTTGTTTGAAAAGCCTGAAAAACCGCCTGGGTCTTTTTGCCCTGGCGGGGATGATGACCCTGTCTCTGGCCGCCTGCAGCGTCCCCCTGGGGGACGCGGAGGTCCGCACCGGCGAGGACGGCACATTGGTCGTTGACGGCGAGGCCATCTGGGACGAGGCCGCTCCCGATGGGGAGACGGAGACCCCGGCGGAGGAGACCCCGGCGGAGGAACCCGCCCTGACAGAGGACACCGGGACCCTGTATGAGTATTACAGCACCCGGGAAGAGCTGCTGGCGGGCATCCGGGAGGGCTATGTGTTCTGCCTGGATCACACCTTTGAAGAGGCGGCCCGGCCCACCGTCACCGGCGGCCACTGGCCCTTCCGGGTGTCCGGTGAGGATACCCTGGATCTGGAGATCCGCTTCAGCGACCTGCTCCCCCTGGAAGACGAGGGCCTGGTCTCCGGCGAGAGCCGGGTGGAGGTACGCCTGACCTCTCCAGAGGGCGAGACGGTCTATGACTATGCGGCCACCGGAGCGGATCTGGAGGAGGACACCGTCATTCAGGAGTCCGTCCCCCTGACGCCGGGGGAGTGGGATCTGGAGATCTCCTTTGTGTTCCGCAGCGCCGGCGGCAGTACGCCCGCGGCCCTGCACATCTCTGCCCGGTGCCAGTCCCTGACCCGGGAGGATCTGTCCTATCTGGAGGAACTGCGGCTGCGGTGACGCTGTCCGCACAGAAGGAGGCATTATGAAGAAACATCTCATGCTCTGCATGCTGGCCCTGACGCTGCTCCTGACCGCCTGCGGCGGAGGCCAGAGCGCGGACGGCGCTGCCCAGGAGGCCGGGAAGGACCACTACTACCAGATCCTGGGCGCCGACGGCCAGGAGCTGTACACCGTCACGGATGAGACGGCCGTGGCGGAGATCGACGCCCTGATCAACGAGGCGGGCGGCGAAAATGCCGCCCACGGGAGCGCGGAGGGAACGCCCCTCTACACCTACGTCTACTGGCAGGCGGCCACCCTCCACGCCGGGGAGGACCCGGACGCGGAGCGGGAGTATCTGGAAGTGTTCTGCGTCCAGGTGCGCTCCGACAGCAATGCAGTCACCACAGAGGTCCTGTCGGACACTCTGGAGGGCGTGGGGGACGCCATCAGCATAGAGGGCCTGGGCGGTCTGCTGACATTCTCTGCGGAGGTGTCCCAGGAGACGGCAGACGCCCTGCGGGATCCGGCGCAGTTCGCCGATACATGACCGATCTCAAAAAGAAGCGGTGCATCCCAACGGATGCGCCGCATTTTTTATAGCCGCCACATCCGGCGGCGGGACAGCGGGGGGTTGGGCGCGTCCCATTGGACGGGGGGATCAGCTATGTTGATAGCTGGACAATGCACCCCCCATTCTCTTTTTGTTCTTGACAAAAAGAGAACGGGCTGTGCACGGTCCAAGAGAAAAAATCGCTTTGACGCGCTCCGGTGCAGTGGCCCTCCGCGCGACGGGGGTCGGCGTATCGGTACAAGCGCCGATTTGGGCTGGCCTTCGGGCACGCTAGACTCTTCTGCGAGGTCGGTACTGCCGTCCCGTGGCGGATGGTGCCGACGGCGTCGGGGTGGTCGCCGCATTGAGCTGCTTCTCTTTTCGCTGCCGCTGGCCTGGTAGTTGATAGGGCCTCTGCAACGGGCCGATGAGGGCATCGGCCCCTACGAGCACCTGGGTAGCGCGTAGCAGCTGCGCAGCCGTTGGCGGCTCTGCCGCTTACGGCTGCGGCGTACCCCTTGCGGGTAAAGCGGAACGCGCGGAAAGAGGAGCTGGTCAAATGCGTTCTTGCACCCCGATTTTCGTCGGCACCCGCGCCGCGGGAATCCACCATCAAGCCTGTACCGCACCCCGCCGCGCCCGTCGGGGAGCCATCGCAAACCCGCAGGCACCATCTCACGCCGACCCTCGTATTTAAGCAAACTTGCA
>CAMMCS010000224.1 GCA_946494635.1 uncultured Oscillibacter sp.
CCCCCCCCCCCCCGCCCGCCAAACAGGGGGAAGGCGGCGGGTTCATTATAGAAAAAAGCGCGCCCCCCCCGGGGCGGGGCGGGGGGCGTTCCCGTTTTGGAAGAAGGCCAGGCCAGACGGCCGGAGGCCGCCTGAGCCGCGACGGCTCATAAAGCCCGCTGGAGAAGGGGCCGGCGCATCCCGAGGGCCGGCACAGGGGCGGTTCCCTGCGGAAGGGGTCAGAGGCGCTTTTTCCACTTCAGCAGCAGGGAGGAGTTGACGATCACCAGCACGGATCCGGCGTTGTGGACCAGGGCCCCCACCACAGGGTTCAGGATGCCGGTGATGGCCAGGGCGATGGCCAGGAAATTCAGGGCCATAGAGAAGGCCAGATTATATTTGATGGTGCGCATCATCCGGCGGGAGAGGGCCAGCAGGTGGGGCAGCTCCCGAATGTCGTCGTTCACCAGGGCGATGTCCGCCGCGTCCACGGCGATGTCGCTGCCCACGCCCCCCATGGCGATGCCCACGTGGGCCCGCTTCAGGGCCGGGGCGTCGTTGATGCCGTCCCCCACCATGCAGACCAGCTGGCCTGAGCGCTGGCTGCGGTCGATCCAGGCCAGCTTGTCCTCCGGCAGGCACTCCGCCTGGAAGGCGGAGATGCCCAGCTCCCCGGCGATGTGGCGGGCGGCCTTCTCGTGGTCGCCGGTCAGCAGCACCGGCGTGACGCCGGCGGCCCGGACATTCCGGATGGTCTGGGCGGCGTCGGGCCGCACCGTGTCCGCCAGGGCCAGGAACCCCGCCGGGCGGTCGTCCACGGCGATGTAAATGACGGTGCAGCCCTGCTCCAGGGCGGGGGCGGCGGCCCGGGACAGGGGCTCCCAGGGGATGTTCCGCTCTGTCAGCAGCTCCCGGTTGCCGGCGATGACCTGATGGCCCCTCACCGTGGCGGACACGCCCCGGCCGGGGAGCATCTGGAAGTCCTCTGCCTCCGGCGGCACCTCGCCGGTCTCGGTCCGCCAGCCCTGGACGACGGCCCGGCCCAGCGGGTGCTCCGACCGGAGCTCCGCCCCGGCGGTCCAGCCGTAGAGGTCCTGCCGGGAGATGTCCGGAAGAATGCTCTCCACCGCCGTCACCTGGGGGGCGCCGAAGGTCAGGGTGCCGGTCTTGTCAAAGGTCACCTGGGAGACGGAGGCCAGCCGCTCCAGCGCGTCCCCCTCCCGCACCAGGAAGCTGTGCCTGGTGGCGTTGCCGATGGCGGCCATGATGGCCGTAGGCGTGGCCAGCACCAGGGCACAGGGGCAGAACACCACCAGGATGGTCACCGCCCGGATGGGATCCCGGGTGAGGAGGCCCGTGAGAGCGGCGGCGGTGAGGGCCGCCACCACGATCCAGGTGGCCCAGCGGTCCGCCAGCCCCACGATCTTGGCCTTGCCGGCGTCGGCGGACTGGACCAGCCGGATCATCCGCTGGATGGAGCTGTCCTCCCCCACCTTGGTGGCCCGCATCTCGAAGGCGCCGAACTGGTTCACCGTGCCGCTGGACACCTCGTCCCCCGGCCCCTTGTCCACCGGCAGGGACTCGCCGGTCATCACCGCCTGGTTGATGGAGGTCTGTCCGGTGAGGATGACCCCGTCCACCGGGACCGTCTCCCCCGGCAGAACCCGGAGCACGTCGTCCACAGCCACCTGCTCCGCCGGGATGACCTCCTCCCCGCCGTCCCGCAGGCGGCGGGCGGTCTGGGGGGTGAGATGCACCAGCTTTTCGATGCCCGCCCGGGCCTTTGCCACGGTCAGATCCTCCAGCAGGGCCCCCAGCTGCATGATGAAGGCCACCTCGCCGGCGGCGAAGTCCTCCCCGATGAGGAGGGAGGCGATGAGGGCGATAGACACCAGCACGTCCGCCTTGATGTCAAAGGCCGTCACCAGGCCGATGACCGCCTCCAGGATAATGGGGACGCCGCAGAGGATCACCGCCGCCCAGGCGGCGTCAAAGGGCAGCTGGGGCAGGAGGTCGAAGATGCTGACGAGCAGGGCGATGCCGGAGAGGACCAGGCAGGTCACGTCCTTCTTCACGCCGCCCCACTCCAGAAACCGCTCCAGGGCATGGATCACGGGGACCACATCCTTTCTTATACCTATAGGGGTATAAGTATCGTACACCAGAGAAGGGCCCCTGTCAAGGAAAAGATGTGCCCGCCCTTGCCTTTTGGGGCGGCGGTCCGTATAATAAACTTATCTGAATTTCAGCGCCGTTCCGGCGCGGGAGGGGGATTGTGCTGTGGGGTTGCGTGACAAGTATGCAAAGAAAATCGAGGAACAGGGCTTTCGTCCGATTGATCTGAACGAGGACAATGTCCAGGCCATCTTTAACAGGTGCTTGGCGGTAGATGACACCCCGAAAGAAAAGGTATCCCGGAGCATTTTGTTTTCCAGAACGCTGGGATATAAACCGGAAGATGAAATCGTGTTCTACTTTGATAAAGATAAACTGCTGGACAACAAGAAGAATATTGAATATTTTTTTGGCCAGCTAAAAAATGCCCATGAGAAAATCGAACATATGCGTATGGAGGATGCTTTCTATCAGTATCAGGGAAGAAAATGGACAGACAATAGAGCCAAAATGCTGGAACTGTTATATTTGGGATGTACGAATGAAACGGACTGCATATCGCCATTCGATGTGAAAACTGACGCTACTTTTTTAGGAGTTGAACGATTGAAACCCACCCTCTCCCCCAAAGACCCGGCGTTCCCGGAGTGGTGGGAACAGCACAAGGCGGAGTGGGAAACCCAATAAAAGAGTGAAGAGTTGAGAGTGGAGAGTGAAGAGATCGTTGGCATCTCAACTCCCCACTCTCCACTCTTCACTCTTCACTTTCCGCTCTCTAATTCCTAACTCCTAACTCCTAACTCACCCGGTTTCCCTGAGGCCACCGCTCATCTGAAAAAGGGGCCGCGGCAGACAGCAGTCCGCGGGGCACCAGGTGCCCCGCGGACTGCAGACGCATTATTCCACCTCGTCGGTGACGATCAGGCCATAGCCGCCGTTCTTCCGGCGGTAGACGATGGAGAGGCTGTCATCCTCGCTGCTGC
>CAMMCS010000225.1 GCA_946494635.1 uncultured Oscillibacter sp.
CGCAGCAGCACATGGTGCTCCTCAAAGTTGGCGAACATATACCGGCGGTTCTCCGGCGTCACGTCGGCGGCGATTTCCTCCTTCATCTCCACGATGGCCACCTGGTGGCCCCGCTCCGCCAGGTATTCGGCGGCCTCGCAGCCCACCATGCCGCCGCCGACCACCAGGACCCTGCGGCCCACGGAGGCCCTGCCCTCCAGCATGGCCTGGGCGGTGACATAGCCGCAGGTATCCAGGCCGGGGATGGGCAGCACCAGCGGCGTGGAGCCGGTGGCCAGAATGACCGCATCCGGAGCCAGGGAGCGCAGCAGCGCCTCGTCCGCCTTCACGCCGCAGCGGAGATCCACGCCGGCCTTTTGGCACTTGACGATCAGGGAGCGGATGGCCTCCGACAGCTGGCCCTTGCCGGTGGGATAGGAGGCGATGCGGAAGTTGCCGCCCAGCTCCGGCTCCTTTTCCAGCAGCGTCACCTGGTGGCCCCGCGCGGCGCAGGCCCAGGCCGCGTACAGTCCGCCGGGGCCGCCGCCTACAACAACGACCCGCTTTGCGGTCTCGGCGGGGGTCAGCTCCGCCTCCCGGCCCACGCAGGGGTTCACCGCGCAGGTGATGGGCCTGCCGGCGAACATATTGGGCACGCAGCCCAGCAGGCAGCCGATGCAGGGAGCCAGCTCCTCCAGCTGGCCGGTGCGGGCCTTGGCGGGCAGCTCCGGGTCCGCGATGCTCTGGCGGCCGAAGGCGATCAGGTCCGCCCGGCCCTGCTTCACCAGCAGCTCCGCGTACTGGGGCTCCGTGAACCGGCCTACGGCGATGACGGGCACGGACACCGCCCGCTTGATCTCCGTCACCAGGTCGGCGTTGAAGCCGCCGTGGGTGACGCCGGGGGCCCACATGAACTCGTCGTGGAGGTGGACGGCCCGGGTGACGTGGAGGGCGTCCACGCCGCATTCCTGCTCTAAGTAGGCGGCCACCGCCGCTGCGTCCTGGACGCTCTGGCCGCCCTCCACCTCGTCGCTGGCGTTGATGCGGCACAGGATGGGCAGGCTGCCGCCGGTCTTGCGGCGGATGTTTTCGATGATGAGCCGGGGCAGGCGCATCCGGTTCTCAAAGCAGCCGCCGAACTCGTCGGTGCGGTGGTTGGTCCGCTGGGAGATGAAGGTGCTCACCAGATAGCCGTGGGCGCAGTGGACCTCCACCATGTCGATGCCCGCCTGCTGGGCCCGGCGTGCCGCATCGCCGTAGCACTCGATGATGCGGTAGACCTCCTCGTTGGAGACCGCCTCCGGCACCTCCCGGCCGCAGGCGGCGGGCATGGCGCTGGCTGCCTTCAGGGGATAGCCGGTGAGGGCGGAGTTGCCCTCCGGCCCCGCGTGCTGGAGCTGGATGGACACCTTGGCCCCGTACGCGTGGCAGGCGTCCGCCACCCGGCGGAAGCTCTCCACCGTGTCGTCGGAGAACAGGCAGGGCTTCCGGGGGCCGCCCTTGGCCTCCTGATAGACCACGGTGGACTCGATGGTGATGAGGCCGAAGCCGCCCTTGGCCCGGGCCTGGTAGTAAGCCAGGGAGCGGTCGCTGAGGGAGCCGTCGGTATTGGCAAAGTTGTTGCCCATGGGAGGCACCACAAAGCGGTTGGGCACCGTCACCGTGCCGATGCGCACGGGAGAGAACATATTCGGAAATTTCATGCTGTACACCTCTTTTCCCTTGATGTTCAGGAGAAGAACTTCTCCAGGACCTCCTGGGCGGGCATCTCCTTGCCGGTGAACAGCTGGAACGCCGCCACGCCCTGCCACAGCAGCATCCCAATGCCGCCGATGGCCGCCTTGCAGCCCGCCGCCTGGGCCTCCCGGATCATCCGGGTCTCCCGGGGGTTGTAGACGGTGTCCGCCGCCACCAGGCCCGGGCGGAACCACGCCGGGTCGATGAGGGTCTCGCTGTCCAGGGGCTTCATGCCCACCTTGGTGGCGTTCACCAGGATGTCACAGCCCGCCACCGCCTGCTCCAGGGCGGCGCGGTCCTCCAGCGGGGCGATGGAGGCCTTGCAGGCCGGGACGGCCTGGGACAGCTTCTCCACCGTGTGCTCCCCGTTGGGGTAGAACTCGTCCTTCCGGTTGAAGATGGCGATTTCCGCCGCGCCGTCCAGGGCCGCCTGCACACAGATGGCGGTGGCGGCGCCGCCGGCGCCCAGAACCACCAGCTTCTGGCCCCGGACCTCCACACCGTGCTCCCGGAGGTTGCGGACAAAGCCGACGCCGTCGGTGTTGTGGCCGGTGAGGCGGCCGTCCTCTCCCACGGTGACGGTGTTGCAGGCGCCGATGAGCTTGGCGGCGGGGGACAGCTCGTCCACGATCCCCGCCACGGCGGTCTTGTCCGGCATGGTGACGTTGAAGCCGCCCACCCCCAGGGTCTTCAGGGCGGCCACGCCCTCCGCCGTCTGCTCCAGGGGGATGTCAAAGGCCAGATAGGCCGCGTCCATGCCGGTGCGGGCAAAGCTGTAATTGTACATGGCCGGGGAGCCGGAGTGGCCCACCGGGGAGCCGATCAGGCAGTAGAGCTTGGTGTGTCCGGAAATTCTGCTTTCCATGGTTCGCTTCCTCCTTTATTTCTCCAGCACCTCGGGCCAGGCCTGCTCCAGCACGGCCCGGGCGGCGTCATAGTTGTCCTTTGCGGCCTGGGCCACGCCCCGGCTCAGGATCTCGTCGCTGATGACCTCCACGCCCACCACGGCGGGCCGGACGCCCTTGTCCCGCATGAGCTTCACAAAGCCGGCGGTATTGCCGCAGCCGGTGCCGGGGAGCATCCGGTCGTGCATGGACTCATCCCGCAGGATGCTCTTGGCGTAGGGGTGGGCCTGGACATCGTTGATCTGGATGGAGACGATCTTCTCCGCCGGAATCCCCTCCAGGACCGACAGATCCAGGGGCTGATCCGCCCGGACGTAGTGCCAGGAGTCCAGCAGCAGCTTGGCGTTGTCGCAGCCGGCGGCCTGCACCACAGCCCAGGCCTTCTTCACATCCGGCAGGCCGCTGTAGGGCATGGGCTCCACGCCGATGGTGTACTTCCCCGCCCG
>CAMMCS010000226.1 GCA_946494635.1 uncultured Oscillibacter sp.
TCACCACCCGGGGCGTGTTCGACGTGACCACCCAGAGCTATGTCTGAATCCGCCGAGTTTTAGCACTCTCGCTATTCGAGCGCTAAAATTCACAGTTTATTCATAAAAAGAACACACAATATCCGATTTTCCATCCTATCATAATCATTGAAAAGAAGGACAGGAGGTCTTGAGAAAGGCGCCTGCTCCCCCCGGCGGCACATCCTCCATGATCCATCTGCCGCCGGTCCCAACCACGGATCATCAGGATTTGATAGGAGGAATCGAATATGTTTGAACTGAGACCTTACCGCAGAAACACCATGAGCACCTGGAACCCCTTCTCTGAGATGGAGGAGATGGAGCGCCGTTTCTTCAACAACGACTTCTTCACGGGCCGCGGCCTGGCGGAGTTCAAGACCGACATCACCGATGAAGGCGACTACTACGAGCTGAAGGCGGACCTGCCCGGCTTCAAGAAGGAGGACATCAGCCTGAATCTGGACGGCGACACCCTCACCATCCAGGCCCAGCGCCACTCGGAGCACGAGGATCAGGAGAAGAAGGGCAAGTATGTGTGCTGTGAGCGTTCCTACGGCTCCTACAGCCGGAGCTTCGACGTCTCCGGCATCCGGACGGAGGGCATCACCGCCGCCTATGACAGCGGTGTGCTGACGCTGAAGCTGCCCAAGAAGACGGTGGAGGTCTCCTCCAGCCGGCAGATCAACATTGAATAAACGCTGAGGCCAGGAAGGGCCCGCGGCATTCTGCCGCGGGCCCGGTTTTTTATACCCCGTTCTCCACTGTGATCTGGCAGGGCCCCATGGCTGCCAGGGCAGTCCGGTGGCTCTCCGGCGTTACGCCGGCGCAGCAGGCGGCGTCCACAACGACCTCCGCCTCCGGCAGAAACGCCTTCACCAAAAGGGCGTTGGAGATCACGCAGATATCCGTACACAGGCCGATCAGCGTGATCCGCTCCACCCCCGGCCTTCCCTGGCGGCGCAGATCCTCGTCCCTGGCCTTCAGTAGCGCCCCCAGATACTGGCTGCCAAAGGTGGGCTTGTCAACGGGATGTTCTGCGTATTTTTGCAGGGGTTCCACGATCTCCCAGCCCTCCGTCCCCCGGATGCAGTGGGGCACCGGCAGCTTCTTCCCCTCCTGGGTGTCCAGGTAATCCGGCCCATGGGTATCCCGCGTGAAGAGGATCTCCTCTCCCCGGCGGATGCCCTCCTCTACCCGGCCCACCACCCGGGGCACGATCTCCATAGCCTCCGGTGTTCCCAGGGCGCCGGAGACAAAGTCGTTCTGCATGTCCACCACAATCAAAACATCCATATCTGCCGCCTCCTTTTTCAACATCATAGCAGAGGGTCGCGAAAAAATCCAGGGGGGCCGCTGCACTTTCTTCCGCGAAAGTATTGACTTTCCCGAGGCAGTTCGCTACCATATAGCTATCCCAGAGGCGGGATGAGGAACGGCGGAAACCGTTCCCTTTTTCTGCGCTGGGAACGTGTGAGAAAGAGAGGAAATCGGTTTCATGAAGCGCGAAAACTTTCGGTCCCGGCTGGGATTCATCCTGGTGAGCGCCGGCTGCGCCATCGGCATCGGCAACGTGTGGAAATTCCCATATGTCACCGGCGCCAACGGCGGCGGCGTGTTTGTCCTGTTCTATATCATCTCCCTCATTATCATGGGTGTGCCCATCCTGACCATGGAGCTGGCGGTGGGCCGGGCCAGCCGCAAGAGCGCGGTGCTGGGCTACAGGGCCCTGGAGCCCAAAGGCAGCCGGTGGCATATCCACGGCTGGCTGTGCGTCATCGGCTGCTGCCTGCTGATGATGTATTACACCACCGTATCCGGCTGGATGCTGGGCTACTGCTTCAAGTTTGCCGCCGGCACCTTCAGCGGGATGCAGCCCTCGGATGTGGACGCGGTGTGGACCGCCATGCAGGCCAGCCCCGGCGAGATGGCCCTGTGGATGGTCATTACCGTGGTGGCAGGCTTCCTTGTGTGCAGCTTTGGCCTGCAGAAGGGCCTGGAGCGGATCAGCAAGTGGATGATGATTTGCCTGCTGGTGCTGATCGTCATTCTGGCCATCAACAGCCTGACCCTGGAGGGCGCCATGGAGGGCGTGAAGTTCTATCTGGTGCCGGACTTCGCCCGGGCCGCGGAGGTCGGCATCGGCAACGTGATCGTGGCCGCCATGAACCAGTCCTTCTTCACCCTGAGCCTGGGCATCGCCGCCATGGAGATCTTCGGCAGCTACATGTCCGACGCCAACCGCCTCCCCGGCGAGGCCGTGCGGATCTGCTGCCTGGACACCTTCGTGGCCTTCATGTCCGGCATGATCATCTTCCCCGCCTGCTTCAGCTTCGGCATCGAGGCGGACAGCGGCCCCAACCTGATCTTCCTGACCCTGCCCCGGGTGTTCGTCAGCATGACCGGCGGCCGGCTGTGGGGCGCCCTGTTCTTCCTGTTTTTGACCTTCGCCAGCTTCACCACGGTGCTGGCGGTGTTTGAGAACATCATGGCCAGCTGCATGGACAACTTCGGCTGGTCCCGGAAGAAGGCCACCATCGTCTGCGGCGTGTTCATTCTCCTGGCCAGTTTCCCCTGCGTGCTGGGCTTCAATGTCTGGAAGTTCGGCGCCCCGCTGCCCAACGGCGCCACCGGCAACATCATGGACATTGAGGACTTCCTGGTCAGCAACCTGCTGCTGCCCATCGGCTCCATGATCTACCTGCTGTTCTGCGTCAGCAAGTGGGGCTGGGGCTTTGACAAGTATCTGGCGGAGGCAAACAAGGGCACCGGCCTGGGGATGTCCCCCAAGCTGAAGCTCTACTTCCAGTTCATCCTGCCCCTGCTGATCCTGGTGATTTTGCTGGTTGGCCTGGACGGCTGGGGCTGGCGGACGCTGGTCTGCGCCGTTGTGGTGCTGTTCGTCTGGCTTATGGCCCGGCGCAGTTCCGCAAAGGCCGCCGGCTGAGGCCCCTTTCGGAAAATTGCGGAAAAAGAGAGGACCGCCGTTGACGGCAATGTCATTAAGATAAAAATCTTGGCGCGTTGCAAAAAATACCCACCCCATTTC
>CAMMCS010000227.1 GCA_946494635.1 uncultured Oscillibacter sp.
GGATCACGCTCCGGGTGACACCGGAGCAATATGAGACCATCCAGGCCAAGGCGGAGGCGGCCCACATGTCCACGGGCGCCTACGTCCGCGCCGCCGCCCTGCGGCACCGCGTGGTGGTGATCGACGGGCTAAAAGAGTTCACTCATGAGCTCAAGGGCATCGGCCGCAACATCAACCAGCTGGTGGTACTGGCGAACATGGGGAAGATCCGGGAGGCGCGCCTGGGCGAGACCATGGAGGCCTTGGGGCGGATCTACCATCAGCTCCGGGAGCTGACCGAACAGGGGCACCGCTGATGGCTACCGTCAACTTCATCAAGTACAAAAAGCAGTCCGCCGGTGCGCTGAGCGGCGTGACACGATACATCTTGCAGGATGAAAAAACACTGGACGAGAATGGCCGGCAGCTGGTCAGCGGGCAGAACTGCACGCCCCAGCTGGCCGACCGGGAGTTCCAGGCCACCCGGGACGCCTGCCGCAAGGACAGCCCCGTCTGGTTCTACCACTACGTCCAGTCCTTTTCTCCGGACGAGGTGATCACCGGGGAACAGGCCCACCAACTGGCGAAAGAGTTCGCCGCAAAAGCCTGGCCGGACAGCGAGGTGCTGATCGCCACCCACCTGGACGCGGAGCACATTCACTCCCACTTCGTCGTCAACGCTGTGTGCTGGGAGAGCGGCAAAATGCTCCGGCAGGGTCCCAATACCCTTCGCAGCCTGCGGCAGCTGTCGGACGAGCTATGTCTGGAGCATGGGTTCTCTGTCCTACCACAGCAGAAAAAAAAACAGGCCCAGGGCATGGGAACCCGCGAATACCGCTCCGCCGCCAAGGGGCAGAGCTGGAAGTTCCGGCTGATGAACGCCATCGACCAGTGCATGCGGTACGCCGAAACCCGCGAGGAATTCATCTCCCTGATGGAGAGCGAGGGGTATCAGGTGCGGTGGACGGACAGCCGGAAGAACATCACCTATACCACGCCGGAGGGCATGAAGTGCCGGGACGACCGGCTCCACGAGGAAAAGTACACCAAGGAGGTCATGGAGTGTGAATTCGGGATCCGGGCAGAGATTATCTACAGAGGAACTGAAACGTCTGAACCAGCCGCCGGCCCCGTCCGTACCGGCCGCGCCGCCGGATGCCCCCACGGGGCAGAACTGGGACGATCTGCCGGCGGCGCTCACTGCCCTGTACCGGCTGGAAAAAACGAACAGCGACCGGCTGGAGCGCCTGGAGGCCAGCGTCGGCCCACAGGAGGCCCTGCTTCGGGCGTTGAGCCGGCAGGTGGGGCAGCTCTCCACCCAGGCCCAGCTGGAGGCGCTGGCGCGGGATGTGGCCCAAATACGGGCGGAGCTGAAACAGGCTGGGAAGAAGAGAGAGCGGCGCTTCTCTCTGCCCAGGATCAGACTTCCCAAACTACACCTGCCGTACATCTCTTGGAGCAGTCTGCTGCTGGGGCTGATGAGTCTGCCCCTGATTGGGGGCGTGCTGTGGGCGGTCTGGTCCAGCTGGGAAAAGCTGTGGAGCGCAGCCCAGACGATGCTCCCGTGAGGGACGCCACTACCACGCACCAGCATGCTGACCGGAAAACGCTTCGGCGGGAGCGTGCGAAGAAGATCGCCCTCGGCCACAAGCCGGACGATCATGAGAACGAAATCGATTTGACTCTGAAAGGATATTGAATACATGGCAAGTATCAAGCAACTCAGCGGCCGCAGATTCAAGATCACCGTCAGCAACGGCTACCGCCCCGACGGGAAGAAGATCTGCAGGGCCAAGACCATTCGAGTGCCGGAGAGCATTCCCAAACGGAGCATCCGGCAGTATGTGGCCCATGAGGCGGAGGAACTGGAACGGCAGTTCAAGACTGGCTACGCCGAGGACGGGAATATGGCCTTTCAGGAGTACGCGGAACGGTGGCTGGCCCGGCAGGTCCGGTATGCCCCCGGCACGCTGGAGAGCTACCGCCGGATGCTGGAGAGGGTGTATCCCTTCATCGGGGCCATCCCCATCAGCCGCCTGCGGCCCATCGCGCTGGAAAATATGTTGGCGGAACTGCGGAAACGGACGTACCGGGGCAAGCCCATCGGGGAGGCCACGGTGCAGAAGTACCTGACTGTGGTCTCCGCCGTCCTCACCGACGCCAAGCGGAACGAGATCATCCAGAAGAACCCGGCCCGGATGATCGATCTGCCGATGACGCACCGCACCACGCAGTACATTCCCTCCCCTGCGGAGATCCAGAAGCTGCTGGATGTCCTGGCAAAGGAGCCGCGGCACTACCGGATGTTCTATCTCCTCTCCATGTGCACCGGCTGCCGGCGTGGCGAGCTGTGCGCTCTCAAATGGGAGGATTTCAAGTACAGCGGAGACGGCCTGCTTCTCACCATCAGCCGCTCCCGCAGCATCGTCCCTGGGAAGGGAGTCGTGGAGGGGCCAACCAAAAATGGCCGCAGCCGTGAGATCGTTCTCTCCTCTGACATCCGAGGGATCTTCCTGAGCTACCGCCAGCGGAAGCAGCTGGAAGCCCGGCAGGCACGCCGGAAGATGTCTCCCTATCTGTTCACGAACGAATACGGGCAGCTCATTCACCCGGACACGTTTACCAAGCGCCTGCGGAAGATCTATGCGTCCATTGGATTGCCGAAGGAATATCATCTCCATACCCTGCGGCACTACTATGTGACCTCCCTGCTCCACTCCGGCGTGGACAAGCAGACGGTGGCGGAACTGGTGGGCCATGCGGACACGGGTTTCCTGGAGCGCACCTACTGCCACCCCCAGCAGGAGCAGAAAGAGCAGGCCGCCGGAGCCATGCGTTCTATGCTCCGGCCGGAGGGCGAAGCTCTTTTCAATCTGGCTGCCGCGTTTCCCGCCAAATCCCGCAGCGCCTGATTGTTGCTTTCGCAGAAAATCTTCTTTTCCAAAAGTTTCAATAGCTTTGCTACCGCTCATGCGGTATGTTGTGTTTGCAAAACCGGCCTCAACTGGAGTGAGGCCAAGGAAAGT
>CAMMCS010000228.1 GCA_946494635.1 uncultured Oscillibacter sp.
TGATAAGCTGATCCACACAGAGGGAACCAGCCTGTGCTTCCGCCCGTTCTCTCCGACTCTGGAGGCGCCGGGCTATATCGTCTGGAAAAAATATCAGATCTTTTCCAAGGCGGCGGGGCGGTTCCTTCAGACCGTGCGGGAGAGAATCTCGGATGGAGCGCATGGTTCATCATGAGAATGTTGGTTTTGAATCGGTCCGGTCGGCGGCTTGGGGAAAGGGTATCCTTTTGTTTACAGCCCCCCAATTTCTGAGGCGTGGACGGCGCAGAAAAGACTTGCTGAATCCCCCCCTCAGAGTTACAATGCAGGCAGTCAGAGGGATGAAAAACGCTCCCCGTCCAAACCGGGAAATCGTTTCCGGCAAAGGACTGGGAGCGTTTTTGACCACAGGAGCCACCACAGACGGCGGCGTACCACATGGAGATTTGAGTTCTAAAGAGTAGCGAAAAGAAAGAGAAACGGAGTGGAAACCGCTATAAATAGTTAGAAATGGTGCAAAAAATGTTCAAATGACTGTTCGCATCGCAGAGGTCGAGGGTTCGATCCCCTTCGAGTCCACCATAAAAATAACCACACCTGTCGGTGTGGTTATTTTTATGGGATCCGTGGGAATTTGAAATGTTCGGCGGAAGTGAATTCCGCCCCCGCCAAGGTTTCGCCTGCGGCGAAACGCTTGTACGGCGCAAAGGCGCCGCCCCGCCGTGCGGAGCCCTGACCATCGTCTGCATCTTTTCGTCAATACAAGGCAATAATGGGCATCGCCGTGGTAAAAACCACGGCGAGTTCTCGTTTGACCACAGAAATACCACAGACGGATTCCTGTTTTGCCCACTGGAAGGGCACTCCTTTTCGGAAGGAGTGCCCTTCTCTTGTTTACCGTGGCGCAGGATTTGAGGGTTATTCTCGGTCAAGGAACAACATCATATTTTCGATTTTTACAGAAACGCTGCCATCTCCTTCATATAGGCGGGCACGTCCAGTCCCTGGGGACAGTGGGCGGTACACGCGCCGCAGCCGATACAGGCAGAGGGCCGCTTGGCCGCCGGCAGGGCGCCCAGCCGGGCCAGGCGCCAGGAGGACAGATCCTTTTCTCCCCCAGTCTTGTATTCGTTATAGGCTGCAAGCAGGAAGGGGATATCCAGCTGCCGGGGGCAGTCGGCGCAGCAGTAGCGGCAGCCCGTGCAGGGCACCGCGTAGAGGCCGTGGATCACGTCGCTGACCTGCTGCACCAGGGAGATCTCCTCCTCAGACAGAAGCTTGTCGTCTGAGAAGGTCTGAATATTGTCCTTGACCTGCCCCAGCTCCGACATCCCGCTCAAAACCACGGCGATCCCCGGCAGCGTCCGCAGGAACCGGAAGGCCCACGAGGCCGCCGTAGCGCCGGGCTTGGCGGCCAGCAGCAGATCCCGGCCCGCCGCAGGCAGGTCGGCCAGCATCCCGCCGTGGGCCGGCTCCATCACCATGATGGGGATATGATGTTCCCGGAGGATCTCATACTGCTCCCGGGCCGTCCCGTGAAACCAGTCGTAGTAGTTCAGCTGGATCTGCACAAAGTCCCAGGGGCCGCGGGCCAGCATCTGCCGCAGGGCGTCCGGGGAGCCGTGGAAGGAGAAGCCGAAATACCGGATCTTCCCCTGCCGCTTCTGCTCCTGAAAATACGCGGGCGCGCCGTGATCCAGGTAGTCGGAGATCAGCTTGTCCGTCACACCGTGGAGCAGATAGAAGTCGATGCGGTCCATCTGCAGCCGCTCCAGCTGCCGGGCAAACTGTTTTTCGTAGTCCGGCTCCGCCTGCACATTGAATTTGTCGGCCACATAAAATCTGTCCCGGGGATACTTCTTCAGCGCCTTGCCAAGGAGCACCTCGGACTGCCCCATGTGATAGATGTAGGCCGTGTCAAAATAGTTTACGCCATGGGCGAGGCTGTAGTCGATCAGCTCCATGGCCTTTGGCTCGTCAATGGGCTTGGCAAACCCTGGCTCCGTCTGCGGGAGCCGCATCGCGCCCATGCCCAGCTGAGACAGCCGGATGTTGTCGAATTCGTTGTACTGCATACTCGCTGACCCTTCCTCTCATCGTATTTGCGGCTGTGAAACAGCCTTTTCTCAACACCAGTATAAGGATAAAGTGGACTTGAGAGTCAACCCCTTTTTCTTGACGGAGCGATCTTTTTTTCGCTATACTACACCTAAAGGGGCGAGCTGTATGAACTTCACCATCAAAAAAGCTTCCGAGATGACCGGCCTGTCCATCCCAACCATCCGATACTACGACAAAGAGGGCCTTCTGCCGGACCTTCAGCGTAAGGAGTCCGGCTACCGGGTCTTTTCAGGCCGGGATCTGGAAGCTATGGAACTCATTGGATGCTTCAAGGAATCAGGGCTGACGATCAAGGAAATCCGGCACTTCATGTCCCTGGTCAGACAGGGAGACGCCACTTTAGCCCAGCGCCTGGCCATCTTCCAGGCGCATATCGCACGGCTGGAAGAGAAGCTGTCCGCTGTGCAGAACGCGCTGGAGCACTCACGGCGCACCCTGGCGTTTTATGAGATCGCTGCAAAAACGGGATCAGAAGCGAGCGCAAAGGAGGTCTATCTCGTCCGGTACGGTGATCCGGACGAATGAGGGCCTATCCAGGAATTTCGCCAGAACTCCGGGAACGGCAGGATGGAAGGGCGGTTTCCCGGCCCAAAAATGTGAGCCTCCCTGCCGACAGCCGCGGTAAACGCCGGCTTCGCGGCAGGTTCTTTGGCATCGGACGGGAAACGCCTTGTCTTACCGGGCCCCCTTTGTCGTCTGCATTCCGGCAATTCCAGGGATTTGAAGCGCAGGAGGGGCTTTCTCCCCTCCAATTTCGCAGCTGCAATGCGGTCAGCCAGAAGAGCGGGGCCGGGCGGAGAGTTCTCCGCCCGGCCCCGCCGGATTTTGTGGGATTTGGGATTACACGTTGTTCCAGAACCGGTACAGCATCACCGCGAAC
>CAMMCS010000229.1 GCA_946494635.1 uncultured Oscillibacter sp.
CGGCCCTGGGGGTCCCGGCGCTGATCGTGCCCTCCCCCTACGTCACCAACAACCATCAGGAGAAAAACGCCAGAGTGCTGGAGTCAGCCGGCGGCGCGGAGGTGCTGCTGGAACGTGACAGCTCCGGCCAGGTTCTGTTCCGGGCGGCCTGCGGGATTCTGCATGACAGGGACCGCCGGGCCGCCATGGAACGGGCCATGTCCGCCCTGGGGATCCGGGACGCCACAGAGCGCATTTATCAGACGGTGCTGGAGATCTGCCAGTAACCACGCTCCCCCGCCGGCCATAGGATGGGACTGCAAACCATTCTGGATTCGGAGGGGAACGGATATGAGCCAGCTTTTGTTGCTGCGGGGCGGCCGCCCACTTTCGGGCGAGGTGACGGTCCAGGGGGCCAAGAACAGCGTCCTGCCGATCCTGGCGGCCACGCTGCTCGCAAAAGGACAGGTGGTGCTGCGGGGCTGTCCCCGCCTGCGGGATGTGGACGCCTCCGTGCGGATCCTGAGGGCCCTGGGCTGTGATGCCCGCTGGGAGGGGGAGGACCTGGCGGTGGATACCGCCGCCCTGGACCGCTGTGAGATCTCGGATCTCCTGATGCGGGAGATGCGCTCCTCCGCCATTTTCCTGGGGGCCATCCTGGCCCGGTGCGGCCGGGCGGATTTGAGCTACCCCGGCGGGTGCGAGCTGGGCCCCCGGCCCATCGACCTGCACCTGTCCGGCCTGCGGGAGCTGGGGGCGGAGATCCGGGAGGAGGGCGGCTTCCTCCACTGCCGGGCGGCAAAGCTCCGGGGGCGGGAGATCCTGCTGCGGATGCCCTCGGTGGGCGCCACGGAAAACCTGATGCTGGCCGCCTGCGGCGCGGAGGGCACCACCGTCATCACCAACGCCGCCCGGGAGCCGGAGGTGGTGGACCTGCAGAACTTCCTCAACGCCTGCGGGGCCAGGGTCTCCGGCGCGGGCAGCTCCGCCGTGGCGGTGGAGGGCGGCCAGGTACTGCACGGGTGTGTGTACCGGGTCCTGCCGGATCGGATCGCGGCGGCTACTTACCTCTGCGCGGCGGCCTCCGCCGGCGGGGACATCTATCTCAGAGGGATCGAGGAGCGGTACCTGGCCACGGTCACCGCCGCCCTGCGGGCGGCGGGATGCGACATCCGCCGGGACCAGGCGGGCCTGTCCGCCCGCTGCGCGGGGCGGCTCCGGGCCATCGGGCCGGTGCAGACGGCGCCTTATCCCGGCTTTCCCACAGACGCCCAGGCGGTGCTGATGGCGGCGCTGCTGCGCAGCCAGGGCGCCACGGTATTTGAGGAGAACATTTTTGAGAACCGCTACCGCCATGTGGGTGAGCTGACCCGCATGGGCGCGGAGATCCGGGTGTCCGGCCGGGTGGCGGTGGTCACCGGGGTGGAGCGCCTCCACGGCGCGCCGGTGCGGTGCACGGACCTGCGGGGCGGGGCGGCCTTGTGCGTGGCGGCCCTGGCGGCGGAGGGAGAGACCCGGATCACCCAGATCTGCCACATCGACCGGGGCTATGAGGACATCGCCCGGGACCTGCGGGCCCTGGGGGCCGACGCGGAGCGGGCGGAGCAGACCGAGAACGACAGCTAGGAGAGACAACATGGCCAGACGCAGACATTCCAACCGGCGGCACAGGAGGGGAAACTCCGGTTTCCTCTATAAGCTGCTGTCCGTGCTGGTGATCTGCGGGGCCGTGGTGGCGGCGCTGACGCTGTTTTTCCGGGTGGACACCATTGTGGTCTCCGGGACGGAGCGGTACACGGAAGAGCAGGTGATTGAGGCCACCGGCATCGAGACCGGCGACAACCTGTTCCTGCTGAACAAGTACGACGCCGCCCGGAACATCGCCGACGCCCTGCCCTATATCGACATTGCGGACATCTGGATCCGCCGGGACCTGCCGGACACCCTGCTCATCGACGTGAAGGAGTGCGGCAGCGTCCTGGCGGTGGTGCAGAACGGCAGCGCCTGGCTGATCAGCCCCCGGGGCAAGATCGTGGACCAGGTGCCGGCGGCGGAGGCGGGCGACTATGCCGCCATCGACGGATGCGAGCTGCTGGCCCCCTCCGTGGGCACGAACATCGCCATGGCCACAGAGCTGGCTGACCGGCAGGAGAACCTGCTGTCCCTGCTGGCGGCCCTGGACGAGGCGGGGCTTATGGACCGGGTGGACGCCATCAGCCTGGGGGAGGCGTCCCACATCACCATGGACTACATCGGCCGCTTCCATGTGGAGATGGCCTACGGCGCGGACTATTCGCGGATGCTGCGGATCCTGGAGGGGGCGGTGAGCCAGTTGGAGACCAACCAGACCGGCACCATCACCCTGGATCCCGACAGCCAGTATGAGGCCCTGTTCACCCCAGACTGAGGCGGGGGCGGAAATCCGGATGGAGGGGCGGCGGGGCTGCCCTTCTTTTCCAGGGCAAAAATCTGGGGGAAAAACCAGATGTCCTCTTGACCGGAGCGCGAAAGTGGCTTACAATAAACTAAATATCAGAAGGCACAGGATCTTGTGCATCCAAGGGGAAATTTCTCCCTTTTTATACAAATGACAGCAGGAGGCACCACTATGGCATTTGGATTGGAGACCGGTCCCGATACCGTTGTCAATATCAAGGTCATCGGCGTGGGCGGCGGCGGCAACAATGTGGTCAACCGCATGGTCCGCAGCGGCACCAAGGGCGTGGACTTTGTGGCCGTGAACACCGATAAGCAGGCGCTGAACGTGTCCAGCGCCAACTATAAAATCCAGATCGGCGAGAAGCTGACCCACGGCCAGGGCGCCGGCTCCGATCCTGAGGTGGGCCGCAAGAGCGCGGAGGAGAGTCGCAGCCAGATCGCCAAGGCCCTGGAGGATACGGACATGGTGTTCATCACCGCCGGCATGGGCGGCGGCACCGGCACCGGCGGCG
>CAMMCS010000230.1 GCA_946494635.1 uncultured Oscillibacter sp.
TGCCCTTCAGGTCCGCCATGGTGACGCCCTTGTCGATGACCATGCCCTCCACCTGGTGGAACATGGGGGAGTGGGTGGCGTCCACCTCGTCCTTCCGGTACACCCGGCCGGGGGCGATGATGCGGATGGGCAGCTCCATGGTCTCCATGGCCCGGACCTGCATGGGGCTGGTCTGGGAGCGGAGCATCACCCGGCTGTCCTCGTCAAAGTAGAAGGTGTCGCTCCAGTCCCGGGAGGGGTGGCCCTCGCCGGCGTTCAGCTTGTCGAAGTTATAGGAGGCCAGCTCCACCTCCGGGCCGTCCAGCACGGTGAAGCCCATGGAGATGAAGATCTCCTTGATCTCGTCCAGGGCGGTGTACATGGGGTGCCGGCGGCCCAGCTTGTGGGTCCGGCCGGGGACGGTGATGTCCAGGGCCTCAGCCTCCAGCCGCTCCTCCAGGGCCTTTTCCGCCAGGACAGCGGACTGCCGCTCGATGGCGGACTCCACCTCCGCCCGGACGGCGTTGGCCAGCTGGCCCATGACGGGCCGCTCCTCAGCGGAGAGCTTGCCCATCTGCTTCAGAACGGCGGTCAGCTCTCCCTTTTTGCCCAGGTACTGGACCCGGAGGGCCTCCAGCTCTCCGGTGTTCCCGGCGGCGCCGATGGCTGCCAGCGCGCCGGCGCGAATGGCTTCCAGTTGTTCCTTCATTGTCCATGCTCCTTATATTATAATGTTGCATACGCAGTGCTCTTGGGATGGAAGGCATCAAAAAAACGCCTCTCATCCCATCCCTGGGACGAAAGGCGAATCCTTCCGCGGTACCACCCGGATTCGCGCCGCAGGCGGCGCGCACTCGTGACCCCGATAACGGA
Source organism: uncultured Oscillibacter sp. (assembly GCA_946494635.1). Taxonomy (GTDB): domain Bacteria; phylum Bacillota; class Clostridia; order Oscillospirales; family Oscillospiraceae; genus Oscillibacter. The sequence continues at coordinate 853 of CAMMCS010000230.1, forward strand.
GGGCGGACCGGCCGTGTCTCCACGGCGGCTCCCGGGCGAACCAAACCGGGCGTCCGCAGTCTGGCTTGCAGCCGGTGGCCAGACCTCTCTTGGCGGCGTATCGCGGTTATTTTCCCGTTCATCGCTGATAACAATTAACACTTATAGCACAGAAAAACCGAAAATGCAAGCCCCAATCCGCCGGAATTCGGCGGATTGGGGCGGGAATTTTCAGCGCAGAAGACGGCCGTCCATCAGATCCTCCATCTGGATGGCGGTCACCGCGCCGTCGGCGATATAAAAGGCGATGTGCTTGCAACCCGCCAGACCGCCGGGCTCATGGATCAGGGCGTAGTCCGCGCCGAACTGGTCCTCGCCCACCGCCCCCATCTGCACCGCACCGGTGTAGACGGCCTTTACGGCTTCTTCTGTGTCCCCCACCTGAATGCCTCCCGGGGTACAGGGCCCCGGTGCCGTGGAGGTCATGCGGTAGATGCAGTCAGTCCCATCCGCTTCAAAATATTCCACGTCCACGCCGCCGAAGGAAACCGTGAAGACTGCCTCCCCATTGTCCCCCCTCCCGGCAGACTGGGGTGTCTCCGGGAGACCCGCATAGCCCCAGGGATAACCGCCATCCTTGCTGCCCAGGGAGAGAAACTGCCCCTCTGTCACCAGGCAGAAGGAGGCGGTGGCATCCTCTACTGCGCGCTCCATGGCGCCCTCTCGAGCGGAGTGCAGCGTGTCCAGAAGAAACTGCTCCTGTTCATTCCGAGGGACATAGGTGTTCAAAATGCCTTCAAACTCGGCCTGCTCCTCTTGCCCCAGCCAGGCGTAAGTAGCTGTGGCGGGGGTCTCCATCACAACATCTGCGTGTTCCCAGGGGCTGTCTGGGAAGACGGACAAATCAGCAAACCATGTGGCCGGCTCCTCCAGAAAGCGAAGCGCCAGCATGGTGGAAGCCCCCTCTCCCAGGGCATCGGCGTGGAGCAACCAGCAGGAGAGTTTGTAGTCAGACCATGTGTCCATTCCCTGCTCGTCTTTGGCAAACCCATCAAAGCTGTAATCAAAAGTGAACACCGTCTCCGCCTCCAGGTCCAGCCCATCGGAGGGAACAAAGGAAGTGAATTTCCATCCGCCCGCCGTGCGCTCCAGGTCCAGTACCGCCCGGGAGTAGCCGACGGTGGCGCTGGGCCGCTCCCATTCATAGCTGTCGGCGTAGAAGGTCACGGTCACTGCCCAGCGATCCTCGTCCACCTGCTCTGCCGCCACGGACTTGTCCAGAAGGTACAGGTTGCTGCCTCGGCCCCCGTCGGTGGCGTAGAGAACGCCGTCGAAGTCCTTGTAGTGATCCGGGGACAGGGCAAAGAGGTTGTCCACAATCTCCGGGGAGAAGTAGGACTCCGCCGTCTCCCGCAGGTCCGCCAGGGACATGATCGTGACCGGCTGCGGCTGCCAGGGAAGTGAGCTGTCCGTGGGCTCCGGCACGACGGCGATGGGCAGGGAGAGAGCCTCTGCATCCACCCGGTAATAGGTCCGGTCCCCCTCTGTACGGGAGTCCGTCCGGTCCAGGGGCAGCGTGGTCAGGTCAAACCAGTCGTAGACCGCCGCGGCGGCGGTGTAGATGTTCCGTACATCCAGTTCTGTCAGGGTGTCGGACGGGATTTCCTCCGAAACCGCCGGATCAGGTTTCGCCGCATTCTGTCCGCTGCAGCCGGCGAGCAGCGCGATGGTCAGGAGCAGAAGCATTCCAAAACGCCTCATGGGAAGCGCCTCCTTTCTTTCCTTTTTGAAGCATCATATCACATTCCGCCGGGAAATCCATGACGATCCGGTTACAAATGATTGCAATCCGGCGCGGAAATTCCTATAATAGGCACCAGAAAAACCATGTGGAACACAGGAGGTCACGGCCATGAAACTGACGACGGCGGCGCAGATGAAGGAGCTGGACCGGCAGGCCATTGAAGAGCGGGGCATTCCCTCCCTCGACCTGATGGAGCGGGCGGCGGCAGGCGTGGCGGAGGCGGCGCTGGCGCTGCTGCCCCAGCGGCCGGGGAAATGCCGGGGGGCGGCCTTGTGCGGCGCGGGCA
>CAMMCS010000231.1 GCA_946494635.1 uncultured Oscillibacter sp.
AGGCCGGCATGCAGGACTCCGAGTGCATCATCGCGGTGAACAAGAACGACACCGCGCCCATCTTCGAGATCGCCGACTACGGCATCTGCGGCGACCTGTTCAAGGTCACCCCGCTGCTGATCGAGGCCATCAAGGCCGCCAAGGCTGCGAAGTAAGAGCTGTCATACAGGCAAAACGGGAGCCGCCCGACTGGGCGGCTCCCGCTTTGCCTCTTTCCGGAATTAAGCCGCTGTCCCCGTGAAGGCTGATGCCCGCCGGGGGGCAGCGGAGCTGAAACCCGCAGATGTGGTGCGCAGGTTTTCTGCGCGGCACGCAGACGTGACCCGATCCGGGAGAGCTTGCGGCTCACTGGATCTCCGTAACAGTCAGGCGGTCTCCGGACACGGTGAATCTGACTTCCCGCCCGGCAAAGGAGAAGCCGTAGACCCGCTCCGGGTCTTGCTGGTACCGGGGCCGGGGATCCAGGGCAAGCACCTCCCGCAGGGGCTCCCGCCGGTCGGGAGGCAGGCGCTCCAGCAGGGCGGGGGGGATCTCCACCTCCAGAGTGGGCCGGGCCGGTTCGCCGGCGAAGCCGCCGGTGGCCTCCGGATGGCTGTCCCCATAGGGCAGATAGGGCTTGATGTCCAGGATGGGGGTCCCGTCCACCAGGTCCGCCCCCCGGACGTGGAGCACCGGGCCCAGGTCATGGGTGTATTCGATACGTTCCAGCCGCACGGAGGACAGGCCGATGGGATTGGGCCGGAAGGGGGACCGGCTGGCAAAGACCCCCACCCGCCGGTTGCCTCCCAGCCGGGGAGGCCGGACGGTGGGAGACCACTCCGCCCGCTGGGACTGGTGGAAGGCCCAGATCAGCCAGATGTGGGAGAAGCCCTCCAGCCCCCGCAGGGCGTCGGGATTGCGGTAGGGCTCCTCCAAGACCACGGCGGCCTCCAGGGCGTCCACCAGGCCGCTCTGGCGGGGGACGCCGAACTTGGAGCCGAAGTCGCTGCGGATGTGGGCAATGGCGTGCATTTCAAATTGGTCGGACATGGGCGGACTTCCTTTCCAATCTTGTTGGTTCCATTATACCGGAATCGCCGGGAAAAGCCAAGATGCAAGACGAAGGCCCCGGCAGCTGTGCCAGGGCCTTCTCGATCTGTTTGAGCTTCAATAGTGGATAACCGCCTCCGGGTGGTAGACCAGGCACCAGGCGATGCCGAAGAACACCAGTGCCGCTGTCACCAGGACAAAGCACAGCACCATGCCCACCCAGTCATACCGGAGCTTCCCCGCCCGCCGGCCGGCCAGCAGGACTTCCACCCCCAGGGAAACCAGGATCAGTGGGGAGAGCTTCAGGGCCAGGGTCAGGTCCAGGCGCGGGAAGAACATACTCACCAGCATCAGCACCCCGCAGATCACCAGCACGGCGCCGAAGGTGAAGGTGCCCACCCGCCGCTCTTTCACCGGGCGGGTCTCCTGCGTCTGCTCAGGGCTGTTCATTGCGGTGCGCCTCCTCTTCCTCCGGGGAATTCATCGGGTTGGGGATGTCCGCTGCGGCCTCCTCCATCGGGGCCGATCCGGCGCTGGGGGCGGGGCCGGCGGCGGGCGGCGTGAAGGGGGGGATGTCGTCGATGGGCGCTTTGGCCTTGGGGCCCCGGATGAACCACAGCCCCAGCAGGATCACCAGCACGGTGATGACCACCCGCGGCAGGCCGTAGCGCAGCAGGCTGTAAAGCCATTCGCCGAACCATCCGAAGAAGAGGTTGCTCAGCTGTCCCATCAGCATATCGTAGAGCATATAGACGCCCACGGCCACCAGCACCCAGCCGATGAGGCTGTGCCGCTTGCGCAGCAGCTCTCCCAGCCGCTTGCTGTCCATGTCGGACAGGCCGAAGAGGAAGGCGTCCTCCGGCGCGGTGCCGGCGGCCAGCTGGCTCCGCAGCGAATAGCTGTCGAAAAAGGCATACAGCCAGATCACCGGCAGGAACAGCACCAGTGTCCCCAGATAGAAATAGGTGGAGACGAAGATCACCAGGAAAAAGGACAGCAGCAGGGACAGCCCCCGCTTCATATAGCCCTGGTACATCTGCCCGCAGCCGGAGAGGCAGGAGGCAATGAACAGCAGAAAACCGTTTTTAGGGGTCATGGATGGGTTCCTCCTTGTGTCAGATCATTTCGCGGCGAAATGCCGAAGTTGTCAAACAGGCTGGAAAAGCCGGAGAGGGCGCGCTCCCATTTCTGAGGCCAATCGTCAGTCCACTCTGTCAGGGCGGCGCCTGCCCGCTCCAGGAAGGTGGGCTCCGTCCGGATCATCTGCCCGGACAGCCCCGCGCTGCCCCACAGCAGCGTCAGAGCCAGGACCACAGCGGCCGCCGCTGTGGCATAGCGGTTGATGCCCAGCTGGACTACCCGGCGCCGGATCCGGCGCCGCAGGCTCTCCTGACAGGAGCGGGAGGGGGTCAGCAGCGGCGCTTCCGCCAGCAGCTCCGTATACCGCTGGAGGCACTGGTCACAGTAGGACAGGTGCTCCGCCAGCTCCAGGCGCTCCAGCTCTGTCAGGGGAGTACCCTGAACGAGGGCCGTCAGGGCCTCATCCGTCAGATGCCCGTCAGGGCGAAAACATACCATCATTCCCACTCCTTTCCAATGCCTCCCGGAGCAGCTTTTTGCCCCGGAGCAGCTGTGTATGGATCGTTTTCACCGGCCGGCCCAGCGCCAGGGCCGCCTCCTCCGGCGTTCGCTCCTCCAGCAGACACAGCCGGCATACCGGCTGATAGGGCTCTCTCATGTGAAGGATCAGGTCCCGGATCTCCTCCGCCGCGGCCCGGCGGAGAGCCGTCTCCTCCGCCGGAGGCGACAGCCCCGGCGGGATATTTTCTTCTCCCGGCAGCAGGGTGTGGCGCTGGTAGGCGCTTTGCAGGTAGTCCTTGGCCTTGT
>CAMMCS010000232.1 GCA_946494635.1 uncultured Oscillibacter sp.
CCTCCCGCCGGAGCCAGTACCTGGACGGCGGCTACGGCATGGACTGCGCCCAGGATACCGCCGCCCGGATGGACCAGGCTGTAAAGCAGATTCTGGACCAGTGCTACCGGGAGGCTGTGGAGGTCATCAAGGCCAACCGGGAGGACATGGACAAGGTGGTTGCCTACCTGCTGGAAAAGGAGACCATCACCGGCGCGGAGATGGTGGCCATCATCGAGGGCCGGGATCCGGAGCTGGTGGAGAACCCCTACGCCTCCACCCGCGCGGTGGAGGGAGGCTTCCGCCCCTCCGCTCCTGAGACCATTGAGGCGCCTGCCAGGAAGGTCCACATGATCTCCCAGAAGATCGAATCGCCGGAGGAGGGCGCCCAGGAGGACACGGCCCCGGATGCAGCCGGAGATCCGGCCTCCGGAGCGGATGCCCCGCCGGCGGATACGCCCCATGACCCGGAGCCGCCCAAGGACACCCAGTGATCCCAAAAGACCCCGGCGAGGCGCGCTGACCCAGCGCGCCTCGCTTTTCCTGTAACCAGGCTTCAAATATCGATTTTATAAAGGAGGACGCGCTATGATCCGGCTTGCCGCCCCAGCGGACCTGCCTCAGGCCGCCGACATCTATGAGGAGATCCTCGCCCATGAGGAAGCCGCTGGCCCCGTCTACACCAACTGGCAGCGGGGCAAGTACCCCACCCTCGACACCGCCCGCCAGGCCCAGGAGGCCGGCACGCTCTATGTTGGAGAGGAGGACGGCGTCCTCTGGGGCGTGGTGAACCTGAACAGCCTCCAGCTGCCGGAGTACGACGCCATCCCCTGGTCCATCCCCGCCGACGGCGAGGAGGTGGGGGTGATCCACACCCTGTGCATCCGGCCCTCCTGCGCGGGGCGGGGCCTGGCCCAGCAGATGGTGGCCTTCTGTGAGGAGGAGGCCCGCCGGCTGGGCCGCAAGGTCATCCGGCTGGACACCTGGGAGGGCAATCTCCCCGCCAACCGGATGTATCCCACGCTGGGCTACCGCTGCGCCGGGCAGGCGGAGTTCTTCTTCATGGGCTTTGTGCGGGAAAACCTGAACTGCTACGAAAAGGCCCTCTGAGCCGCTGCGGCTTCCGCCCTCCCCTACGCTGCCGGGCAGCCGGGCGCACCGCAGCGCAGAAGGGCGCTCTTTCCCGTTTTCTCCCCGGAAAAGAGGTCTGCTAACCGTGGGTTGACAGGATTCCACCCATCGGTTGGTGGCCCCGCATCCCGCCGCTCTGCTATGCTGGCGCTGAAAAGGAGGGTTTCCTATGACTATCGGGCAGCGTATCGCCCAGAAGCGAAAAGAGCAGGGGCTCTCCCAGGAGGCCCTGGGGGACCAGCTGGGCATCTCCCGGCAGGCGATCTACAAATGGGAGGCGGACTCCGCCCTGCCGGAGATCGACAAGCTGATCGCATTGAGCCGCCTGTTCGGCGTCTCCGTGGGGTGGCTGCTGGGGGTGGAGGATCTGCCCGCGTCCTCCCGGGAGGCCGCCGCTGACGGCGAGCTGACAGAGGCCCAGCTGAAGATGGTGGAAGAGATCGCAGGCCGCTACATCGCCGCCCAGCCGGCGCCGCAAAAGCGCCGCCGCTGGCCCTGGGTGCTGGCAGGCCTGGCTCTGTGCATGGTGCTGTTCAACCTGTTCGGACGCCTGGGCCGGATGGACAGCCAGTATGCGAACCTGCAGAACAGCATCTACCGGGTGGAGTCCAGCGTGGACGGCCAGATCGGCTCCATCTCCAACCAGGTGGAGGAGATCCTGAAGGCCCAGAACAGCCTGATGGCGGACTATGGGGTGGAGCTGGCGGAGATGGACCTGGCTGCCAACACCGCATCCTTTGCCGCCTACGCCGTCCCCAAGACCTATGTAGAGGGCATGGCAGTGGAGTTCCTGGCGGAGAACGGGGAGGCCGCCAGTGTCCCTTCAGGCGCCGCAGGCGAAGAGGGGCCCAACCAGCGGTTCTCCGCCGCGATCACCGTTCCCCTGACGGATCAGATCACCCTCTCGGCGCTGCTGATCCTGCCGGACGGCACCCGCCAGACCCAGCTGCTGGACCAGTTTGAGGGGCTGTACAGCGATTCGCTGCCTCAGATGGATGTCCACAGCGAGCTTATGTGGATGGAGCTTGCGGGTGGGGCCCTGGTGCTGGCGGAGGGCAGCCACGAGCGGTATGTCCATATCCGGGAGACGCCCCCGGAGGATGCGCGCCTGACTGCCGCCGTGGCAGATGTCCAGGTGGGCCTGTTCAAAAACCAAAAGCTTGTGGCCTGAGCGGAGCCCTGCGAAACGCCGGACAGCTACCAAGGCTTCGAGGAATTTGATTTTTACCAGCTGCCGGAGCTGGAGCTGCCGGTCTCCCCGCAGGATACCCTGCAGGTGGCCGCCGTGGTGACGGATGTCTATGGCCGCCAGGGCGTGTACAGCGACATCCCCTATGTCCCCGAGGACGGCATGCTGGTCTGGCCCTCCGCGCCGGATCTCAGCGACCACGACCCCGCTCACTGGCAGTACGGCGGATGACCGCCGGCTGATTTGTTTCCGAACTTTGAACATTTTGTGAATCAAAACCGGCGTTTTTGACCGTTCTGTAAACAAATTATGAAGCTTTCCACCAGGCTGTTGACTTTCCCATCCACGGGCGGTATGATGATCCCAACAAGCGAAAAGCTTGTGGACGTACCATTTTCCCTCTCCTTTCTCTATAATCCATACGGGCGCCGGGGCGGTCCAGCAGGACCGCCCCCGCGTGCGTTTTTTTGCTTTTCTTGGGCGGCTTCCCGTCTCTCTCGCGCCGCGCGCCCCCTGTTTTTTTTTTTTCAAAACAAAAAAAAGATAAATAAGATAAAAAATGTCGATATATAGAAAAAA
>CAMMCS010000233.1 GCA_946494635.1 uncultured Oscillibacter sp.
ACGAAAGACACCCTTCCTGGGTTTCTTTCGTAGCTATCTTCCTTCCCGTTTTCCCAGATTTTCGGGTTTGTTGACAGTCTGAAGGCGGGCAGCTTTCGCTGCCCGCCTTGTCCCTTTTGGGCGGAATCTGTCGGATTTGCCTTGACAGCAGGTGCGGGGACCGATACAATCAAGGTGCTTGGCTCCCTCGGATGGAGGGCGCCTCGCGGCTTTGGGACAGCGCGGAGGCGAATGCGGCAAACTGTGTCTTGGAGGGAAAAACGATGGCCTATTGCAGAAAATGTGGTGCGTTGATCGACGACTATGCGGCGGTCTGCCCGAAATGCGGCACCCCTCAGAACGGAGGACCGAATAATCCTCCGCCGGCAGTGGACAACGGCGGCTTCCTGTGGGGGCTTCTGGGCTGCTGCATTCCCATTGTGGGACTGATCTTGTTCCTGGTATGGAAAGATACCAAGCCCCGGACTGCCAAGGCGGCGGGCATCGGCGCCCTGGTGTGCGTGATCGCCTATGTGCTGCTGTATGTACTGGCGGCGGTTCTGGGCATCGGCGCGGCGTTGTATGCCCACTAAGCTGCGGCGCTGGCTCTGGCGGTGGCTGCCCATTGTCTTTGGGTGCCACTGCCGTCCGGATCGTTCTTTTCACTTTCGGGACGGGACGCCCTTTCCCATCTGCGCCAGGTGTACCGGGGAACTGGTCGGGATCCTGGCGGCCCTGGCCACCGAGTGGGCCGTCCATCCTTCGGCGGCGGCAGCGGCTGCGCTGCTGGTTCCGCTGATCGTGGACGGCCTTTTTCAGCTGTGTACCGCTTATGAGAGCGGCAATCTCCGGCGGCTGGTGACGGGGGCCCTTTTCGGCTATGGCCTAACGGTGCTCCTGCTTATGTCGCTGGGCTGGGCCTACCGATGGGGCTTTGGCCTCGGGATGACATTGCTGAAGTCCTGAGAGAGCAGGAAGCCGGGCGGAGTGTCGGGTGATACAGGAGGAACAACCATGCTGGAACTTTGCTTTGATCTGTCGACGTGCGGTTCCCTGCGGCAGGCCCAGCACTGCGGCGGCGGGAGTCGGAAGGTCTTCGGTGTGATCGTGGGCCGCGACGACGGCCGCCCGGCCACCAGGAAAGAGATCCGGCAGGCGCTGAAAAAGGCCCAGCAGGAGCAGGAGGCATTGGAGCGGGAGGCCATCCCCCTGGGGGGCAATGCGGGGGACGTGCTGGGCCTGTCCCTGGGCCTGGACATGGGGGACATCCGGGAGCCCCTGGGAAGGGGGCGGCAGGAGCTGCTGCGGCAGTGGTATGACGGGAACGACGAAGCTGCGGGCCGGGACTGGCAGGAGACGCTGGAGAGTGCGGACCGTCTGCGGGCCCTCGGCCCCGGAGATACCGTCCGTATCTGGGTAGACCACACACCGGCCAGCGCCTGCGGCTTACTCCACGCCGCCAGCCTGCTGGAAAAGACCGGCGCCGCTGTTTCTGTGGTGTTCCTGCCGCCCTGGCGGGAGCGGCCGGATGGCGTCGTGGAGACTTATCTGGGCTGGGGCGAGATGGAGCCGGAACGGTTCGGCCATTTCCTCTCCCGGGAGGAGCCTGTGCCGCCGGTGGCGCTGCGGGCCATGGCCAGCCGGTGGCGGGAGCTCCAGCAGGAGAACGCCCCCCTCCGGGCGGTGGTGAACGGCCAGGTCCGCAGCGTGGGGGAGGATTTCTACGACGAAATGCTCCGCCGGCACATCCCGGAGGGCCAGACGAAGATCGCCCATATCATTGGAGAGGCCATAGGCCGGGAGCGGCCGGGCATCGGCGACATCTGGCTGGCGGAGCGGATCCGCTGGATGCTCTCCGCCGGGGAGCTGCGGATGGTCCGGGAGGACCCGGAGCGGTTTTACCGCTCTGTGGTGGAAAGGGCTTGACATTTCCCGGGAAATCTGTAAAATAGAACATCGATATGGGTCCGCCGCCGGGCGGACAAAGGCGTTTGCCCCTGCATCCGTAGGCCAGTGGAGATGCGGGGCGCGGGCGCCTTTTATTTTTTGCTGTCTGAGGAGGAATGAGTTGTATGGCATGGGTATTTCTGGCGTGCGCGGGACTTCTGGAGGTGGTCTGGTCCTCGTTCCTGAAGCTGTCCGAGGGCTTCACGAAGCTGGGCTGGTCCGTGGCGACCATTGCGGGGATGCTGGCCAGCTTCTATCTGCTGAGCCAGGCCATGAAGACGCTGCCCCTGGGCACCGCCTACGCCGTCTGGACCGGCATCGGCGCCGTGGGCTCCGTGGCGGTGGGCATCCTGATCTTCAAGGAGCCGGTGACCGCCGCCCGGATGTTTTTCACCGTACTGCTGCTGACAGGCATCATCGGCATCAAGCTGACCTCTTCCCACTGAGGGAAAACAGAAAACGAGGACCGGTCCGGTCCTCGTTTTTCCATGGATGCCGTTACAGGTCCACTACCGTCACATCGTGGCCGGTGTGGGGGAGAAAGACGCGCAGCAGATCCTCCGTCCGCAGGCGGAGGCTGGCGTCGTTCTTGCAGGGGTGGCAGCCGAACCACTCCGCGTCATGGACCGCCCGGTCCATCACCAGCCGGACTTGGTGTTCCGTGTCATAGGCCAGGCCCAGCACGCTGGCGGAGCCGGGGGTGCAGCGGAGCATGGACGCCATCTCCTCCGGCGGGGCGAAGGAGAGGCGGGTGGTGCCCAGCTGGGCGCTGAGGACCTTGGTCTGGAAGGGCTTGTCGCCAGGCATGGTCAGCAGGTAGAACGCCGTCTTCTGCCGGTTGCAGAGGAACAGGTTCTTGCAGATGGAGACGCCCAGCGCCTCGCTGACCACGTCGCAGTCGGCGATGGTGTCGGCGGTCTCATGGGCCACCCAGGCATAGGGGATGCGCA
>CAMMCS010000234.1 GCA_946494635.1 uncultured Oscillibacter sp.
GGGAAGACGGGCGGGCCCTGAAATGCCCCTCACCCGAATAAGCCGCGATGCCCCGTTTTCCCCAGGCCCCCCGGGGCCCTCCGCCGCGGGGGCGCTTGTCAGCATCGCTTGCGGCGACGGCGCTCCAGCCGGGGATCCCGCCGCTGGAAGGGCTTGTCGATGAGGATGATGTCGTCACCGATCCGCTGGATGCACTCCCAGGGAATGTAGTACTCCTCCCCCCTGCCGAAGAGGCCGAAGAAGCGGCCCGGGCCATAGACGATGATGGCCGCCACCTTCCCCTCCGGCGCAATCACGTCCATATCCGACACATACCCCAGGCGGCAGCCGTCGCAGACGTTGATAACTTCCTTGCGCCGGAAATCCCGGATTCTGCACTGCATGGCGCCACCTCCCTGCAGAAAGCCTATGCCGGGTCAGGAATGTCCCAGCACGGTTTCTGCGCACATGGGCAGAAACCGACAAAAGCTCCCAGTATAGGAAAAAAGCCCTCCGGCCATACTGAGGCCAGGAAGTCTCAGGGGTTTGAGGGGGCGCTGTGCATGCAGGGCAAAGTGGAGATCGCGGGGGTCAATACGGCAAAGCTGAAGGTCTTGAAAAACGATGAGACCATGGAACTGCTCCGCCGCACCAAGGCCGGAGACCAGGAGGCCCGCCGGGAGCTGATCGAGGGGAACCTGCGGCTGGTACTCTCTGTCATCCAGCGGTTCAACGGCCGGGGGGAAAACGCCGACGACCTGTTCCAGGTGGGCTGTGTGGGACTCATCAAGGCCATTGACAACTTCGACATCAGCCAGCCGGTACGGTTCTCCACCTATGGCGTCCCCATGATTATCGGCGAGATCCGCCGGTATCTCCGGGACAACAGCGCCATCCGGGTATCCCGCTCCATGCGGGATACGGCCTACAAGGTCCTGCAGATCCGGGACAAATACCTGGCGGAGAACCAGCGGGAGCCCACAGTGGAGCAGATCGCCCAGGAGCTGGAGATCCCCCGGGAGGACGTGGTTTTCGCCATGGACGCCATCGTGGACCCGGTCTCCCTCTACGAGCCGGTGTATGCCGACGGGGGCGACGCCATCTGCGTCATGGATCAGGTGCGGGATACCAAAAACACCGATGAGAGCTGGACGGACCGCATCGCTTTGAAGGACGCCATGAAGCGGCTGGATGAGCGGGAGCGCCGGATCCTCTCCCTCCGGTTCTACGAGGGCAAGACCCAGATGGAGGTCAGCGCGGAGGTGGGGATCTCCCAGGCACAGGTGAGCCGTCTGGAAAAGGGCGCCATCAACACAATCAAAAAAAACATCTGAGGGAGCGGCCCAATGGGCCGCTCCCTTTTGCGCTTTCCGGCTGTCTCAGAGGGACAGCCTCCGCTCCGGCCAGCAGCTGGGGTTTGACGTCTGCCGGAAAATCGGCTACAATCAATCCTGTAAACCAAGGCTATGATAAGGAGTATTCTGCGATGGATTATGAAAAGCTCAAGGAGTCCCGCAACGAAAACAACCCGTTCTGCCGGCGGCTGGGAATCTATGTGGAGGAAATCCGGGAGGGGTACGCCCGGGTGACCAAAACCGTGGAGGAAGACGATTTCAACCCGGTAGAGGTCCCCCATGGCGGGGTCTATTTCTCCATGGCAGACACCGCCTGCGGCAACGCCATGGCCTCCCACGGCGTCTACGCCGTGACGGTGAGCGCCTCTTATAATTTCTTCCGCAGTGCCAAGGCCGGGGACCATCTCACCGCCGAGGCCCGGGAGGTCAAGTCCGGCAGAACCATCTGCTTTTACGAGGTGGAGATCCGGGATCAGGCGGGAACGCTGCTGGGGAATGGCAGCTTCACCTTCTACAAGCTGGACCAGAAGATCACGCTTTGACGGAGGACGTCTGCCATAAAATGCAGGCTTCTGCACTGGTCCGGCCGGTTTCTGCTCGCTGCGCTGGCGTTTGCCCTGTTGTACGGCCTCGGATATTTCCATGAGCTGGCGCTGTCTGTCCGGTACCGCCCGCTGCTGAATCAGGCGGCGGAACGGCTGGCGGAGGAGGCCCTTCCGTCTGGCGGCGGATTTCCCGCCGGGCGGAGATCCACTGGTTTGCCGCCAAAGCCCGCTATGACGAAGACGCCCGTGTGTTGGCAGACATAAAGAAACCAGCGCAGCGTTGTACCGCTGCGCTGGTTTTTGCCGTTCGCTTTTACTTCTTAAAACTGTCCTTCAGGCTCACGGAGCGGTTGAACACCAGGTGGCCGGGCCGGGAGTCCTTGCTGTCCAGGCAGAAGTAGCCCAGGCGCATGAACTGGAAGCTGGCGGGGGCCGCGGCGTCCGCCATAGACGGCTCCACCTTGCAGCCGGTGAGGATCTCCAGGGAGTCCGGGTTCAGGCACTCCAGGAAGTTCTTGTCGGCGGCGTCCGGGTCCGCGTCGGTGAACAGGTTGTCATAGAGACGCACCTCCGCGTCGATGGCAGTGGCGGCGTCCACCCAGTGGATGGTGGCGCCCTTCACCTTCCGGCCGTCGGCGGGGTCGCCGCCCCGGCTCTCGGGGTCATACTCCGCCAGGACTTCCGTCACGTTGCCCTCCGCGTCCTTCACGCAGCCGGTGCAGCGAATCAGGTACGCGCCCTTCAGGCGGCACTCCGGGCCGTTCGGGTAGAGGCGCTTGTACTTGGGCACCGGGGTCTCCAGGAAGTCGTCGGCCTCGATATAGAGGTGACCGGAGAAGGTGATCTCCCGGGTGCCGGCGGCGGGATCCAGGGGGTTATTCTCCACGGTGACGGTCTCGCTCTGCCCCTCGGGGTAGTTGGTGATGGTGAACTTCACGGGCCGGATGACCGCCATGGTCCGCTGGGCGGTCTCGTTCAGGTCCTCC
>CAMMCS010000235.1 GCA_946494635.1 uncultured Oscillibacter sp.
TGTGGTATACTGCTATCCTGTATGAGTATGTAGTGAGGTGATTCCATGCGCATCGATGTGCTGGGCGTTGGCTTCGATAACCTGACCATGGCGGAGGCTGTGGAGCGGGGAATGGAGCTGCTCCGCACGCCTGGGACCCATTATGTGGCCACCCCTAACCCGGAGATCGTGGAGGTCTGCCGGGAGGATCCCGAGGCCAGGGCCGCCGTCAACGGCGCGGACCTGGTGCTGCCGGACGGCGTGGGCGTGGTCAAGGGCGCGGCCATGCTGGGAACGCCTCTGAAGGAGAAGACGCCGGGCATTGAATTCGCCGCCCATCTGATGGAGAAACTGGCGGAGGAAGGGAAGTCCCTGTATTTACTGGGAGCCAAGCCCGGCGTGGCGGAGCAGGCGGCGAAAAGACTGGCAGAGGCCCATCCGGGCCTGCGGATCGCCGGCACCCATGACGGCTATTTCAAGGAGGACGGCCCGGTGGTGGAGGATATCCGCCAAAGCGGCGCAGATGTGGTATTCGTCTGCCTGGGGGCGCCCAAGCAGGAGAAGTGGATGGCGAAAAACGGCGCCGCTACCGGCGCCCGGCTGCTGTGCGGCCTGGGGGGCAGCCTGGACGTGTTCGCCGGCGTGGTGGAGCGGGCCCCGAGGTTCTGGTCCGATCACGGGCTGGAGTGGTTCTACCGTCTGTGCAGGGAGCCCCGCCGCATCGGCCGTATGATGAAGCTGCCGCTGTTCCTGATCCATGTCAAACAGGAGAAGAGACGCAGATGAACGGAAAACTGATCGTATTCGAGGGCACCGACGGCTCCGGCAAGGCCACCCAGGCGAAGCTCCTGTGTGAGACCCTGGCGGAGCGGGGGCTGGACTATCGGGAGATCGACTTCCCACGGTACGGAAACCCCTTTGCCGAGCCCGCCAACCTCTATCTCCACGGGGCCCTGGGCGGCCACCCGGGAGACGTGAACGCCTACGCCGCGTCGGTGCTGTACGCCGTGGACCGCTTTGCCTCCTATAAGGAGGACTGGGGCCGGTTTTATGAAGAAGGCGGCATCGTGGTGGCCAACCGGTACACCACCTCCAACGCCGTCCACCAGGCCTCCAAGCTCCCGGAGGGGGAGCGGCGGGAATTCCTGGACTGGCTGTTCGATCTGGAATATCGCCGCATGGGCCTGCCCGCGCCGGATCTGGTGCTGTACCTGGATCTGCCCACGGAGGTGTCGGAGAAAATGCTCCGCCGCCGGGAGCAGGCCACCGCTACGTCAGCGGACATCCATGAGCAGGACGGGGACTATCTCCGCCGCTGCCGGGAGAGCGCCCGGCAGATCGCCCGGGACCTGGGCTGGTCCGTGGTGGACTGCGCCGCCGGGGACGCGCCACGGACGGTGGAGGACATCCGCCAGGAGGTGCTGCGCCGGGTGGAGCCCCTGCTGGGATAGGGGCCGTCCCATTTTGGGGCGGAGAAAATGGGACGTGACCGTCCCACTTTCCCACGAGGCTCAGCAGCAGCTGTTGCCGCAGTTGTCATTGCCGCATCCGCAGCCACAGCCGCAGCTGCTGCCGCCGAAGCTGCCGTTTCCGCAGCAGCAGCACAGCAGGATGATGAGGAGAATGATCCACAGGCAGGAGCAGTTGCTGTTTCCGTTGTTGAAGCACATGTTCTGTCACCTCGCTTTGAGACATTGTATGCGCCGCCGGGCCAAAGGGGGCCTGGCCGGTGAAAAAAAGATGGGCGCGGAGGAGATTTTTTTCCGCCGCCCCGGGCAGATCCGGCGCCTTTGGGCCGGAAATGGAAAAATGGAGGTTCCTTATGTCTGATTATAAAAACGGAGATACCGCCAGCTGGGATGCGTCCCAGGTCCGCCGCAGCCAGGCGGCCGGGAGCGCGGGGGGACAGCGCCGCCCGCCCCAGAAGCGCCGCCGGCGCAGACGGATCAACCCCTTCCTGTACCTCTTGTGCGTGCTGGTGGTCTCCGCCTTCCTGGCGGGGACGGGCTGGCTGCTGGCCAGTGACCTGTTTGCCTTCAGCCGGGACATCCCGTCCACCCAGAGGATTTTCGTCGAGGTGACCGCGGAGGATGATATGGGCTCCATTGCCCAGAAGCTCAAGGACGCGGGCCTCATCAAGTACAAGTGGTTCTTCCGGCTGTTTGCCGGCATCACCGGCGCTGAGGAGGAAATCGGCATCGGTACCTATACCCTGAACACGGATATGGACTATCACGCCCTGATTGCGGGGATGCACAGCTCCTCCGGGAACCTGACCGCGGAGACGGTGACGGTCACCATTCCGGAGGGCTATACCGTCCGCCAGACCATCGCGCTGCTGGCGGAGAAGGGCGTCAACAGCGAGGAGGCCCTGACGGAGGCCGCCCAGACCGCCGATTTCGACTACGACTTCATTGACAACGACTCTGAGGATCTCACCCGGCTGGAGGGCTTCCTCTTCCCGGACACCTATGAGTTCTATGTGGGCCACAACGCCGAGGACGCGCTGGACAGGCTGCTGCGGAACTTCGTCAGCCGGATGGATGAGGACCGGATGGCCCAGGTGGAGGAATCCAACTACTCCCTGCGGGAGATCATCACCATCGCCTCCCTCATCGAGGAGGAGACCGACGGCACCGACCAGGCCAACATCGCCTCTGTCATCTATAACCGGCTGGAAGGCCCCGGCGACAAGCAGGGCACCTACGGCCTGCTGCAGATCGACGCGTCGCTCCTGTACGCCCTGCCGGATCACGAGGGCGCGATTACCAGCGCGGATATGCAGACCGACTCGCCCTATAACCTGTATCAGCATGCGGGCCTGCCGCCCACGCCCATCTCCAACCCGGGCCTGGCCTCCATCGACGCGGCGCTGAATCCCA
>CAMMCS010000236.1 GCA_946494635.1 uncultured Oscillibacter sp.
ACTGGATGGCGTCCTTGGGGCACACGGCGATGCACCGGGCGCAGCCCACGCACTTGTCCGTGTCGATGGTGGCCTTGCCGTCGGCGCCGAACTGGGGGGCGCCGTGGGCGCAGATCTTGGCGCAGGCCCGGCAGCCGATGCACTTCTTCTGCTTGACGAAGGGCTTGCCGGAGTTGTGCTGCTCCATCTTGCCGGCCCGGGAGCCGCAGCCCATGCCGATGTTCTTCAGGGCGCCGCCCATGCCGGCCTGCTCGTGGCCCTTGAAGTGGGTCAGGGAGATGAACACGTCCGCGTCCATCACCGCCCGGCCGATCTTGGCGGACTTCACATACTCCCCGCCCTCCACGGGAACCTCCACCTCGTCGTTGCCCTTCAGGCCGTCGGCGATCAGGATGTGGCAGCCGGTGGAATAGGGGGTGAAGCCGTTGACGTAGGCGGACTCGATGTGGTCCAGGGCGTTCTTCCGGCCGCCCACGTACAGCGTGTTGCAGTCCGTCAGAAAGGGCTTGCCGCCGTGGGACTTCACCAGGTCCGCCACGGCCCGGGCCCAGTTGGGCCGGAGATAGGCCAGGTTGCCCGGCTCGCCGAAGTGCATCTTGATGGCCACGTACTTGCCGTCCATGTCGATGTCGCCGAAGCCGGCGGTCTCCATCAGGCGGGCCAGCTTCTGGGGCAGGTTCTCCCGCCAGCTGGGGCAGCGGAAGTCCGCAAAGTAGACCTTTGATTTTTCTGCCATGTTCTCGTTGCTCCTTTTTTCTCTTTCTGAAGTTTCCGGCAGATCCGGGGACCTGGGGGCCGCGGCGGCGTGCCTGCCGCCTCAGGGCAGATCCACGGAGATGTTGTCGGTGCCGTGTTCGTCGAATTCGGAGAGATAGGCGTCGATCCGGTCCATCAGTTCTCCGTAGTTTTCCCGGGTCAGAGGCTCTCCATCCATGTCCCGCATGGCCAGCTCCTCTGCCAGGATCTCATAGAAGACCACATCCTCATACTGCTCGATGGCCTCGTGGATGCCGCCGTCGGCAAAGGCCCGGGAGGGGATCAGCTCTCCCCGGTACAGCTCCACCAGCTTGCTCATTTTATGGCGCAGGCAGTGAGAGAAGACCAGACTTTCCACCTGATCATATTCCTGGATCCGGTCGTTTTCCCGGGTGGAGTTGATGACCCAGTTTCCTATGTACACCAGGTCCAGCAGATACCGGAACTGCTGTTCCGACAGTTCGATCTTCATGGGGCAGACACCTCCCAAATAGAGAATACTGTTCCAATTATATCAGACGACCCTGCAAAATTCCATATAAAAAACAGGGCAAAAAGACTAAAATCTGTCTTGCGGCGGAAGGCGCCGCATAGTATAATATGTAACTCGGATGTAAAATGCGCACCGCGGGACCCGGCCGGCCCTGCGGCCGGAGAAGGAGGCGGAACGGAATGGATCAGCGCCCCATCGGGGTATTCGACTCAGGACTGGGAGGGCTGACGGCAGTGCATGCCCTCTGGAAGATCCTGCCGGAGGAGGACCTGATCTACTTCGGCGATACCGCCCGGGTGCCCTACGGCGGCCGATCCCGGGAGACCATTCTGAAATATGCCCGGCAGGATGTGCGCTTTCTGCGATCCTTTGACCTGAAGGCCATCCTCATCGCCTGCGGGACGGTCACCACCACTTCCCTGACCACGCTGCAGGCGGAGAACGACCTGCCCATGGTGGGCGTGGTGGAGCCCACCTGCCGCCGGGCGGTGCTGGTGACGAAAAACAAGCGGGTCGGCATGATCGCCACGGCGGCCTCCGTCCGGTCCGGTGCCTACGAGGCCGTCCTGCGGCGGCTGGATCCGGAGGTGCAGGTCTTCTGCCGGGCATGCCCCCTGTTCGTGCCCCTGGCGGAGGCCGGGCGCATCCGGCGGGGCGACGTGGTGATCGAGACCGTGGCCCGGGAGTATCTGGCACCGCTGCAGGAGGCGGGGGTGGACACCCTGATCCTGGGCTGCACCCACTATCCCCTGCTGGCGGATGTGATCGGCGATGTGATGGGCCCCGGCGTGGAGCTGGTGTCCGCCGGAGAGGAGTCCGCCTTTGAGCTGAAGCGGATGCTGAAGGCCCGGGACCTGCGGGCGGATGAGGAACGCCGGGGCGAGACGGAGTTCTATGTCAGCGACCGGGTGGAGGATTTTGAGCAGACGGCTTCCCTGTTCCTGCAGGAGGATCTGTATCATATGGCACGGAGGATCGACATTGAACGGTATTGAGATGCGGAGGGAAAAGCTGCCGGTGACACTGTTTATCCGGGGCGAGCAGTATTTCGACGATGTGGACCCGGACGCCACGGAGCTGGTGACCGAAGGGACGCTGGAGCTGATGGAGGAGGGGCTGCGCCTGACCTATCAGGAGACATCCCTCACCGGCATGGAGGGGACCACGACCACGTTTGAGATCACCGGGCCCCAGGTCACCCTGCGTCGGGCGGGAACGGTGAATTCCCAGATGGTGTTTGAAGAGGGACGGCAGCACACGTCCCTGTATGAGACCCCCTATGGGGAGCTGTCCGTGGATATCCAGACCAGCGCCCTGCGGCATAATCTCAGTGACCGGGGGGGACTGCTGGAGATCCGATACTCCATCGCGGTGGAGCATACGGTGACGGGGAGAAACAGCTTTAAGATCCGGGTGAAACGGAAAAATTAGGAATTAGGAGTTAGGAATTAGGAATTGCGGGGCCGCCGCAGGCGGCAATCAAAATCTGTCCGGCTCTGCCGGACACCAAACTTCCTCATCCCTAATTCCTCATTGACGAAAGAGGGAACGATATGATCAACATGGTACAAAACGC
>CAMMCS010000237.1 GCA_946494635.1 uncultured Oscillibacter sp.
CCGGCAGGTCCGCCAGGGCCAGCACCGGCCGCCGCAGGCGGAAGCGGTGCAGATCGCAGCACCGGTTCACCGTGCACCGCAGCAGCCAAGCCCGCAGATGCGCCTCATTCCAGGATGCCGCATCCTGGCCCAGCAGCCGGAGAAAGACGTCCTGATACACGTCCTCCGCATCCTGGACACTCTGCATCCGGCACAGCGCCAGCCGGTACACGGCAGCGCCGTGATGTTCCATGGCATTGCGCAGCAGGAGTTCCGTATCTTCCATGCAATGCCTCCTTTCTCTCGTCTGAAAAGCGCCTTTCACCCTATACACGCCGGGGGACGCTGAAATGTTTCCCGCCGGGAATTTTTTTGCCGGGTAGTGAGCGGCCTGCCTGCCGGCAGGGGCCGGCCCGCCAGCGCCCGCCCCGCTCCCGCGCGCAAAACAGGCAGGCGCGTCTGCGCCTGCCTGTCTCTCACGTCTCCTTGATGCCGTAGATCTCAAACCGGCCGATCAGGTTCTGGACCGTCAGCTTCTGGGCCAGCAGCTGCTGGTAGGTGGCGCCCCGGTTCTTTCCCGCGGCCCGGAGCTTGTCCATGTCCGTCAGGACCTTGTCCCGCTCCTTCAGCAGGTCGGCATACAGGCGGTCATAGGCCGCCAATCTCTCCTGGTCTGTCATCACACGTTGAACCGGAAGTAGATCATGTCGCCGTCCTGGACCACATACTCCTTGCCCTCGCTGCGGAGAAGGCCCTTCTCCTTGGCGGCGTTGACGCTGCCGCAGGCGATCATGTCGTCATAGGCGATGACCTCCGCCCGGATGAAGCCCCGCTCGATGTCGGAGTGGATCTTGCCGGCGGCCTGGGGGGCCTTGGTGCCCTTCTTGATGGTCCAGGCCCGGCACTCGTCCTTGCCGTAGGTCAGGAAGGAGATGAGTCCCAGCAGTGCGTAGGAGCACTTGATGAGCCGGTCCAGGCCGGACTCCTCCACCCCCAGCTCCTCCAGGAACATCAGCTTCTCCTCGCCCTCCAGCTCGGCGATGTCCTGCTCCATCTTGGCGCAGATGGGCAGCACCTGGCTCCCCTCCGCGTCGGCGATGGCCTTCACCTGCTGGTAATAGGGGTTGTTGGCCAGGTCGGTGAAGCCCGCCTCGTCGGTGTTGGCGGCGTAGATCACCGGCTTCAGGGTCAGCAGGTCGGAGGTAGCGATCAGGGCCGCGTCGTCCTCGTCACACTGGAACGTCCGGGCCAGGTTGCCCTCGTCCAGGTGCTTCTGCAGGGCGGTGAACACATCCACCTCGTGCTGGAACTTCTTGTCGCCCTTCAGGGCCTTGGTGGCCTTCTCCACCCGGCGCTGGACCATCTCCAGATCCGCCATCACCAGCTCCATGTTGATGATGTCGATGTCCCGCCTGGGATCCGTGCTGCCCTCCACATGGATGACGTTCTCATCGTCAAAGCAGCGGACCACATGGACGATGGCGTCCGTCTCCCGGATGTTGGCCAGGAACTTGTTGCCCAGGCCCTCGCCCTTGCTGGCGCCCTTCACCAGGCCGGCGATGTCCACGAACTCGATGACCGCCGGGGTCTTTTTGTCCGGCTGGTACATCTCCGCCAGCTTGTCCAGCCGCTCGTCCGGCACCGCCACCATGCCCACGTTGGGGTCGATGGTGCAGAACGGATAGTTGGCGCTCTCGGCGCCGGCGTTGGTAATGGCGTTGAACAGAGTGGACTTGCCCACATTGGGCAGTCCCACGATTCCTAATTTCATATATCTCTACATCTCCTTATTTTTCAAGGGTTTCCCGGCTTTCACCGGAGCTTACTGTACCATTTCTGTACCATTTTGCGCACGTTCAAACTGCAAAACGGCCTTTGCCATGGAGTCGTCGGTCACATGGACATAGCGATCCATGGTGGTCTTGATGCTGGCGTGGCCCAACAGCTTCTGCAGCACCTTGGGCTGCATTCCGCTCTCAATGGCGCGGGTGGCGTAGGTGTGCCGCAGGGCGTGCATACAGAACCGCTTGATCCCCGCCTCGTCGCACAGCTTGTAGAGGTGGGTGTCATAGGAGCTGTTCTTCGCCGGCTCCCCGGTACGCCAGTTGATAAAGACCAGATTCCGCATGACAAGAACGGCTTTCTCGCCTGTGCGGCGGTCCATGTACTCCAACTCCTGGTCGAGCACAGCGGACCCCTTCTGCTCTTCTCTCGCATTCCACACCGCCTGGAGGATCTCACAGGCCCTGTTGGTGAGGGGGATCGTCCGGTAGCTCTGCTGTGTCTTCGGCGGCCCCGCCCGCCAGACCTCCTGCTTGTGGCGGAACTCCAGGGTCTTGTTGACCGTGAGCGTCCGTCTCTCCCAGTCGATGGCGTCCCAGGTCAGCCCGATCAGCTCTCCAGTCCGCAGGCCGGTTTCCAGGATCAGAGCATACTGCGCGTAATTGTGGGAACGCCTGGCCGCTTCCAGGAATTTTTCCTGTTCCTCCACGGTCAGATATTTGATGTCGTCCACCGCCCGAACCGGCTTTGTGTATCTCACGCCATCCATGGGGTGTTTTGCGATCAGATCATTCATCACAGCGGAACGGAACAGAGTCCCCATCGTAATGTATGTCTGTCGGATGGTAGAACCGGCATAATCTGCCTCCATGGCGTTCAGTACCATTTTGCAGTGGATCGGTTTGACGGCTGCCAGCTGCATCTTTCCGATCACCGGCTGGATGTTATGGACGTACCGCTCCCGATAGTTCCTCCTGGTATTGGGGGCCAGATCCCCCACAATGTGCTCTGACCAGTATTCAAACCAGGTG
>CAMMCS010000238.1 GCA_946494635.1 uncultured Oscillibacter sp.
CGTTCTGGTTCAGCACCCGCTGGTTCTCCCGCAGGCCCACCATGCCCAGCACCAGCCCGAACGTCCCCACGGCGAGGGAATAGCCGTTGAAGCTGCTCTCCATGGCCGTCTTTCCCGCCAGGAAATAGGCAATTGCCATCATGGCAGCCGGGATCAGGGCCATCATCAGCCACAGCACCGCCACCGCCCGGAAATAGTTCCGGACCACATACCGAAAGGCCCGGCAGAATCGTGCGTTCATCTCCGCTCCTCCTCTTCCATCAGGCTGATAAAGTACTCCTGGAGCCCCACGCGCCGCCGCTCCAGCCCGGCGGGCAGATCCTCCGTCCCCTCACCCCGGACGCTGACGGTCTTGAGCCCGCCCAGCACTGAGGCGGCGAACACGTCCCGCCCGGCGGCCCAGCTGTCCACCAGCCCGGCGGAGCCGGACACCGCCCAGCAGGCGGCGGTCAGCGCCTCCGTGGGGGCGTCCTGAAGGATGCGGCCCTTCCTGATGATGACGGTGTGCTCGATGAGATCCGCCACCTCCGCGATCAGATGGGTGGAGATCACCATGGTGCAGGGGCTCTCCGCGTATTTCTGCACCAGCAGCTTGTAGAACAGATCCCGGTGCTGGGCGTCCAGGCCCAGGACGGGCTCGTCGAACAGCACATAGGGCGTGTTGACGCTGAGGCCCAGGACAATACGGAAGATGGAGCCGTAGCCGGTGGAGAGGCTGTTGATCTTCTTGTTCAGCGGCAGCTCGAACTGCTTCGCCAGACTTTCCGCATAGCTCCGGTCGAAGTCCGGGTAGAACAGCTCCGCCGTGTCCAGGGCCCGCTTCACCTTCATATCGTCGGGGTACAGGTTCTTCTCCCCCACCAGAAACATTCTGCCCAGGGCGGCGTCGCTGCCGGCGGGGGCGCCGTCCACGGTGACGGTGCCGCCATCCGGGCACAGCCGCCCGGTGAGGATGTTCAGCAGCGTGGACTTGCCGGCGCCGTTGTTGCCCAGCAGCCCGTAGATCTTCCCCTCCTCAAAGGTCAGCGACACATCCTCCAGGGCCCGGGTATCCCCGAAGGTCTTGGTGACGTGTTGAAACTCAATGGCCATCTTCTTCCATTCCCCTTTCCAGAAGTGTCCGCAGCTCCTGGTCCGTCAGCCCCAGATTCCGGGCCTCCCGCACCATCCGCTGGACGTAGTCCTGATAAAACCGCTCCCGCCGGCTCTGGCGGAGCTTCTCCCGGGCGCCGGAGGCCACAAACATCCCCACGCCCCGCTTCTTGTACAGCAGCCCCGCGTCCACCAACAGGTTGATGCCCTTCAGGGCGGTGGCGGGGTTGATCCGGTACTGCACCGAATACTCCGTGATGGACGGCACCTGGCTCTCCTCCGGATAGGCCCCGGAGAGGATCGCCTCCTCCAGCTGCTCCGCGATCTGCTGGAAGATGGGCCGGTCTTCCGTCAACGTCAAGGCGGTTCCCCCTTTCCTGCCGGCTTGT
This sequence comes from uncultured Oscillibacter sp., assembly GCA_946494635.1. Lineage (GTDB taxonomy): Bacteria > Bacillota > Clostridia > Oscillospirales > Oscillospiraceae > Oscillibacter. The sequence goes on from CAMMCS010000238.1 coordinate 1,482, forward strand.
TATCTGGTTAATTAGTCTAGTAACTAACCGTGTGGCTAATATAGCATGGGATGCGCCGCTTGTCAATAGGGGGCGCGCAGTTTTTTGAAAAAACTGCCCCAGGCAGAAAACCGCCCGTGGGAAACGGCTTCCCCACGGGCGCTCTGTTGTGATTTCAGTTCAAAAGCAGTTCGGCGGCGGTCTCCTCCAGCTCTTGGAAAAATCCGCTGATGTGGCTGCCGTCGTTGACGGCGTGGGCAAACTCCCCGCCCACCGGCAGCGCCATCCGGTCCCCTGCCGGGTAGACCCTCCCCAGCAGGATGAAGGGCGTGAAGTCCGGCTTTGGATCCCCGCCGAAGCTGAAGGCGGAGAAGGCCAGCCCCGGCACGGCGGAGATGCCGCAGAGGTTGGGGGGCAGAGCCTCGTCGCAGAGCAGGCGGCCGCAGGATTCCGCCTTGGCGTAGTCCGCCTGAAAGGCGGCAAGAAAGGTGCGGTAATCTGCTGTAAAGGGTGTGACCTTCATGGCAAACAGGCCCGGCGCGTCCCGCCGGGGCACGGTGTAATAGGGGTGCAGCACATCCCACACCCCAATCCGGCCCGCCTCGTCCCTGCCATAGCGGAAGTGGGCGTGCCGGTTCAGCACGGCGGCCACGCACCAAATCAGGGCCGGATACAGCTTTTCGCCCCGGGCCTTCGTGCGTTGGTACAGGGGCGTGACATCCACCTTCGCCGTCAGATAGATAGCGGTCTGGCGAAAGACCTCCAGGTACTCCCGCCGCTCCCAGGTGCTCTCATCAATGGGGGCAAAGGCCATGGCGATTCTCCCTCTCCGGCGCTTTCCGCCGGCCGTTTGGGCCATCGTACCATAGATCGGGCCAAAAGTCCACCGTACCGGTCTTCCGGGGCGGCACGCCGGCTGCGGGCTCAGCAAAACGGGCCGCGGTTGGAAACGCGGCGCAGGAAAGTGGGCGGATGATGTCTTTTTTGCCCCAGGCAGAAAAAAGCGCCGGAGCAAAGCAGGCTTTGCTCCGACGTGGAAGGGGAGGTTAAAATCGATATCTTCTCGTGACCAGAAAAAACCGCCGCGCAGCGGCGGCCCCAAACCGAAGCCCAGCGCAGCGGGTTCGGTTTGGAAGCGAGGAGCAGCAGAATGAGCGCGCGATGAGCTTTGTAATGAAATGAAAAAGCTCGTCGCAAGCGATATGTCGCTTGCGACGAGCTGGCGGAGATGGAGGGATTTGAACCCCCGCACGCCTTTCGGCGCCTACCGGATTTCGAATCATTACACCAACTTGGATGATGACGGTAAATCAGGGAC
>CAMMCS010000239.1 GCA_946494635.1 uncultured Oscillibacter sp.
ACCCATTCAAAGCGGCTCAATTAGTATATCAGCGTCAAATTGAAAAGTCAATGATTTTAAAAAATATCTTGCAAAATATTTTAATAGAACATACCATTTCCGCAGTGTACCCAATACGGATCGGATGATAGGAGGCAGTTACATGAAAATCGAGACATTTGAGGGCGTCCGGATCGCCTATCTGCGCAGAACCGGCAGGTATGGGGCGGGCAACCGGCGGCTGATGGAGGAGCTCAAGAGCCGCCTGAAAGCAAAGGATCTGTTCCGTGCGGACACGGCGATCCTGGGCATCGCGCTGGACGACCCCGCGCGGACGCCGGAGGATCAGCAGAGATATGACGTGGGCGTGGTCCTCACCGGCACGGCGGTGCCTTGCGGCCTGCCGGTCCGCGCCATCGATGACGGCCGCTATGCCGTCTTTGAGATCCCGCACACGGAGGAGGGCGTCTCAAATTTCTGGAGAGATCTCCAGGAGCTGACGGCGGGCCTGCCGCTGGATCCCGCAAGGCCGGTCATAGAGCGGTATGCGGCCCAGAAGGTCTCGGCACACCGATGCGAGTTCTGCGTGCCGCTGCGGGATCGCGGAGCGGGCACGCCATAACAATAACATCTTGACAGCAATTGCGGTATATGGTATATTCATCACATAAAGAGCGAAATATACCACAAACCAAAACGCTTGACTTGGGAGGTCGCTTATGAAAAAGCAGACGCTGTTCGGCATGCTGGGGTTTCTGTCCCTGCTGGGCTTTGTGGGGGTGTTCACAGAGGCCCGGGGCTTTCTCGGCTTTTTTGCCTTCGCGGTGGACTTTCAGTATTTCTTTCTGAAGTCCGACGAGATGCTGGAGGAGCAGCTGGCCCGCTCCGCCTCACGGGCCTTTGTGGCCGGGATGCTGGTGATGGCGGCCGCCGTGCTGGGGACATTGACGCTGGGCGGCTTTGACCCCAGCCGGGCCCTGCTCACCGGATGCGCGGCGGGATGGGCTGCCTCTGTGGCGGTCTACGCCCTGACGAGCGCCTGGTACGGCTTCCGTGAGGGATGGGGGCTGGAGCCGTGATCCGCAACCGGATGAAGGAGCACCGGGCCCGGCTGGGCCTGAAGCAGGAGGACCTGGCAAAGCTGGTAGGCGTCCGGCGGGAGACCATCGGCAACCTGGAGAAGGGGCGCTACAACCCCTCCCTGGTGCTGGCCTGGAACATCGCCAAGGTATTCGGCGTGCCCATTGAAGAGGTGTTCACTGTCCTGCCGGAGGGCGGGATCCCGGAGACGCCCTCCGGACACGAATAAAACGCCCCAAGAAAGACCGCCTGACGGAGCTGAACTCTGTCAGGCGGATTTCCTTATCAGATCTCATCAATAGGCCAGCTTCTCCACGGTCCAGTCCCGGATCAGGCCGGCGTAGAACCGGCAGACCCGCCGGCCGGCCTCTACATCCAGGTTGATGTAGTTCCCGCACTCCGACGGGCTCTTGCCGGGCATCTCTCCCTCGAAGTCCGCGGCGGCGGCAAAGACCTCCTTCAGCAGGTCGATGGCCCCCTCGCAGGAGAGGAGCCGGTTGTCGAAGAGGAAGTAGAACCCCGTCTGGCAGCCCATGGGCCCGAAGTAGATGACCGCGTCCTTCTCAGCGGAGTTCCGCAGGAGCGTGGCGATCAGGTGCTCGGTGGAGTGCATCTCGCTGTTGGACAGCAGATCCCCCGTGTTGGGCTTTTTGAACCGCAGGTCAAAGGTGATGATGTCCCCGTCCCGGCGGGAGAGGTACAGCCCCGGCAGCAGCGTCGTGTGATCCACCGTAAAGCTGGCAATGCGTTCCATGGTCAAGGTTCCTCCTTCTGCAATGCCTGGGCCAGGGGCAGCACCACCCGCCCCAGGGCCTCCAGGGCCTGGCCGAAATCAAAGTATTCCTCCGCCTGGTTGTCAGAGAACAGGTGGTCCGAGACAGACTTCACCGACACGAACCGGACATTGTTCCGCAGGCACACCTGGGCGATGGCGCCGCCCTCCATCTCCGCCAGCAGGGGGGAGAAGGTGTCCCGGATCCACGCCGCCCGCGCTCCCTTGACGGCGAACCAGTCCCCGGTGGCCGCCCGGCCGGTGACGGCGGGATGGCCCAGGGAGGCCAGGAGCTCCGCGCACCGCTCCGGCTGCCAGGTGGGGAAGGTCACCTGGTTCACCGTGGACACCAGGCCGATGGGGTCTCCCACGGCGGTGGTGTCCACGTCGTGCTGGACGAATTCCGACGCCACCACCAGGGAGCCGGTGGGCAGGTCCGTGAGACAGCCGGCCACGCCGGCGTTGAGGATCAGGTCCACGCCGTACCGCAGGCACAGCAGCTCCGCGGCCATGGCGGCGTTGACCTTGCTGACGCCGCCGGCGCAGGCCAGGATGCCGGGGGCGGCTTCAAAGACCGGCACGCCGGAGACGGTCTCCAGCGGCGCCAGATCCCGGGCGCCCGGCAGGGCGTGGAGCTCCGCGGGCATGGCGAATTGCAGGGCGATTTTCATAGAAGTCCTCCTGAAGAGATGTCCGGCAGTTTCCGGCCGCATTTGGCGCAGAAGGCAAAGCCCTCGCCCACCTCTGCCCCGCAGTAGGGGCAGTAGCGTAAGCCGTCCTCACCGGGCGGCTCGTCCTGGGGGGCCGGTTCCTCCGGCGTGCCGCCGAAGCGCTGGTCCCAGGGATCCGGCTCCTCCGCGCTGTCCACGATGTCGAAGGAGGAATAGCGGTTTTTCCCCGTGGCGTTTTTGAAGTTGTA
>CAMMCS010000240.1 GCA_946494635.1 uncultured Oscillibacter sp.
TAGGAGCGGTGCTCCTCCGCCCACTGGACGATGTACTCCACCTCCGTGACCTTCATGCCGTACTTGTCCAGGATGGCCAGCAGATCCCGGTCAAAAAGGCCCTCGTTCAGGGCGTCCACATAGGTCTCCGCCCGGAGGCCGATGCCCTCAAAGCCGGCGGCTTTGGCGGCGGAGACCCGCTCCTCAAAGGTGCACTGGTCTCCTAATGTCCAGGAGCTGACGGTGATGGGATGATTCTGAGACATGGATGGTTCCTCCTTATAATTCGTTATCGCTCGGCACCTGCCGCAGCACCTGGCGGCAGACCTCTTCGATGTTCAGCCGGGATGTGTCCACGGTGATGTCCGCCGCAGCCTCGTACTTGGGGCGGCGCTGCTCCATCAGGGCGGCGATGTAGGGCACGTCCTTGTGGCCCTGGAGCAGGGGGCGCTCGTCGCTGTCCTTCACCCGCTCCAGAATCACCTCCGGCGAGGCGGTCAGCAGCACCACCGTGCCGCTCTCCCGCATGGCCGCCACGTTTTCCTCCCGCAGGGGCACCCCGCCGCCGCAGGAGACGATCCGGGGCGCGCCCTGGGCGAAGCTCTTCAGCAGCGCCGTCTCGCAGGACCGGAAGTAGGGCTCCCCCTTTTGGGCGAAGAGCTCCGGGATGGACATGCCCTCCCGGGCGGCGATGCGCTCATCCATTTCAACGACCTCCCGGCCCAGCATCCGGCCAAGCCCGGCGGAGACGGAGGACTTGCCCGCCCCCATGAAGCCGATCAGGAACAGGTTGTTCATCTCTGGACCTCCACGGCCGCTGCAGCCGCCGCGGCGCCGGCCCGCTCCCGCTTCAGGCTGACGTTGAGATACAGGGCCAGCAGAATGCCGACCAGCGTCACCGCCATGTTGAACAGCAGCACCAGCCGGGGGCCCTCGGTGCCGCCGATCCGGGTGAGGATGCCCGCCGCGCTGACCACCAGGTAGTTGGCCACGCTGGAGGCGATCATGACGATGGAGGTGATGACGCCCCGGTTCCTGGGGAACATCTCGTTGGCCACCGCCGTCACCAGCTGCAGCACGCCGCCGGCGGCGAAGAAGCCCAGCAGGAAGCCGCCGGCCAGGCACATGAAGGGCTCCTGGATCAGATAGATGGCCGCCAGCGTCGCCAGGGCCACGGCGGGATAGGCCACCAGGATCTTGGCGGGCTCCACGTTCCGCTTCAGCAGGGCCGCGCTGGCAAACAGCGCCAGGACGATCCCCACCGAGTAGAAGGACTGGATGCGGCTGGGGTCGGCGAGGCCGTAGAGGGTCCCCAGCTCCTGGTTGCAGTTGAGCCACAGCATGAAGGTGGTGGAGGTGGTGAAGCCCAGGCACACCAGCACCCCGGCGGAGGGGGTGAACCTCATCCGCTCCTTGGGGGCGCCCTTGGCCTTCACCGCCCGCTCAAAGGGCGGGAAGGGCAGGAACGCCAGGAAGATTCCGTCCACGATGATCAGGGCCGCGGTGGCCAGGAAGATGGTGCGGAAGGGCAGCTCCCGCACCGCCACGAAGCTGATGGCAAAGGGCAGCAGGAACTGGGCGATGGAGATGGAGAGCTTGGTGAAGATGTTGGCGATGGTGCCCTTCTCCTTGAAGATCTCCATGCAGGAGGGGGTGATGCTGGTGTCCAGGAAGGAGTTGGCCATGCCGCTGACGATGGCCAGGGCGTAGCCCGCATACAGGTTGGGAGAAAACGTCACCGCCAGCAGAAAGACGGCGTACAGCGCGCAGCCGATCAGGGCGGAGAGACGGCGGCCCAGCCGGTCGGACAGGGGCCCGGCCACCGGGAAGGCGATGAGCCGGCCCAGGCCGATGGCGGCAATCACCGCCACCACGCCGGAGACGTCATAGCTGCCGTCCGCCAGGACGGCGGCGTCCCACATGGCGGCGAAGTCCTGCTTGTACTGGCCCATGATGGAGGCGGCGATGCCCAGGACAAAATAGGTGATGTACAGGGCCAGGGCCGTGGGGTAGTATTTGCGGGAGTCCACAGTCTGGTTCATGTCAGTTCTTCCTTTCTTTTTCAGGTGTAGAGCAGCGTCCGGATCTCCTCCACCGGCATCTCCAGGCCGCTGTAGAGCCGGAAGGCCTCCGCCCCCTGGCAGAGGAGCATCCCCAGCCCGTCGCAGGTCCTGCAGCCGGCGGCCCGGGCCTCCCGGAGCATTTTGGTCTCCGGCGGGGCATAGACCACGTCCGTCACCACCAGGTCCGGCCGGTACCAGGAGCCGTCCGTGATGTTGCTCTGATCCTCATAGGGGGCCATGCCCACCCGGGTGGCGTTGGAGAGGATGTCGCACCGGTCGATGGCCGCCTTCAGGGCCGCCCGGTCCTCCAGGTCCCGCAGGGAGATGGCGCACCCTGGCGCCGCCTGGGCGATGGCCTTCAGCCCCTGCTCCACCCGGGGCCAGAAGGCATCCCGGAGATTGAACACGGCGATCTCCGCCGCGCCCTCCAGGGCCGCCTGGATGGCGATGGCGGACGCGGCGCCTCCGCCGCCCAGCAGGACGATCTTCTTCCCCTCTACCTCAATTCCATTGCGGCGGAGGTTCTGGGTGTAGCCGCAGCCGTCGGTGTTGTGGCCCACCAGGACGCCGTCCTCATTGACGATGGTGTTCACCGCCTGGATGGCCCGGGCCGCCGGGGTCAGCTCGTCCAAAAACGGGATGACGGCGTTCTTGCAGGGCATGGTGACGTTGGCGCCCCGCAT
>CAMMCS010000241.1 GCA_946494635.1 uncultured Oscillibacter sp.
TGGGGATTTGTCTTTCTAAGACCGGTTGGGCTCGGGGAGAAAGGGCGGGCGGGGGGCTCACGCCCGGCGGGAAAAACGGGGGCCCCCGGCGCGCGGCGCCGGCGGGGGGGCGGGGCCTCGCGTCACTCCGTAAAGTGGGTGTGGTTGAAGATGTGATCCTCGCAGAAGCAGTGGTAGTTCGCGCACTTGGAGCAGTAGCGGAACTGCAGGTCCGGGTAGTCGGCGTCCGTGCGGCCGCAGACCTCGCACTTGTGGCGGTATCCCTGCTGCCGGGCCTCCTTCCGCTGCTTTTTGACCGCGGATTTGAACTGGATGGTCTGGTGGGAGTTCTGATGCCGGACGGCGAAGCCGAACTCCCGCAGCAGGTCCGCGATCCTGTCCCAGAAGAACACCAGATACACCAGCCACACGGCCAGCAGCGGCGGCAGGGTGAACAGCGCGCCCCACAGCCCGGAGCGGAGCAGGTCATAGATTGTCAGCACCACATACAGCGCCGCCAGCCACTTGGCCTTGATGGGCAGGATCATGTAGACGCGGATCAGCGCGTCCGGATACAGCGTGGCAAAGGCCAGGAAGAGGACACGGTTCAGCATCCCGCTGTGGACAACGGGAAACGGATTCCACAGCGAGCTGATCATGCCGAAGACCACCATCAGCACCACGCAGGCAAGATAGAACAGCGTGAATTTGGCGGTGCCCCAGGACTCCTCAATGGAGGTGCCGATGAAGTAATAGAAGGACAGGCTAATGAAGATCCAGAATATGGACCCGCTGGTGGGAAGGAACATCCAGGTCACCAGCCGCCACAGCTCCCCCTGGAGGATGAGCTGCGGACTGAAGTACAGCATGTAGGTGGCGTAGCCGTCGGAAAACAGATCCAGAAGGAACACCACCGCCATGGCGGCCACCAGAATTTTCATCAGATTCGGGATGCCGAAGTGGGGATGCCTGTATGCGAACCGGTCCACCGCGGCGTTCAGTCTTCTCAAAATCAAAACCTCCCAGGAAGTTGTTTGCAGATGTCGAAGGACATTATACCCGATCAGAGGCGAAAAGTCATGTACAATTTTTGAACCTGCTCCAAAATCCGATTTTTTCCCTGAAATTTGCCGCGTCGGAAGAAAATGATATTGACAAACAGAAAAAAACTGATAAGATAATAGGGACAATTTATCATCCCTTATCAAGAGTGGCGGAGGGAACGGCCCGATGAACCCACGGCAACCTGCTTATGACAAGGTGCCAAATCCGGCGGTGATCGACAGATGAGGAGCGTTGAACAGATCCTTTTGTGCGTTTCGCCGTCGAAACGCACATTTTTTTCGCCCCCTTGATAGGGCCTGTGTTTAGAAAGGAACGATACCATGGCAAGACATTACCTCTTCACCTCCGAGTCTGTGACGGAGGGACATCCCGACAAGGTCTGCGACCAGATCTCCGACGCCGTGCTGGACGCCATCCTGGAAAAAGACCCCCAGGGCCGCGTGGCCTGTGAGACCACCGCCTGCACCGGCCTCATCCATGTGATGGGGGAGATCACCACCAGCTGCTATGTGGATATCGCCCACATCGCCCGGGAGGTGGTCCGGGACATCGGCTATGACCGGGGCAAGTACGGCTTCGACTGCGACACCTGCGCCGTCATTACCTCCATTGACGAGCAGTCCGCCGATATCGCTATGGGTGTGGACAAGTCCCTGGAGAACAAGGAGGGCACCGACAGCGAGCTGAGCAACGGCGCCGGCGACCAGGGCATGATGTTCGGCTACGCCTGCGACGAGACGCCGGAACTGATGCCCCTGCCCCTGTCCCTGGCCCAGAAGCTGTGCAAGCGCATGGCGGAGGTCCGCAAGAGCGGCCAGATCCCCTATATGCGGCCTGACGGCAAGAGCCAGGTGACGGTGGAATACGATGAGAACAACCGCCCGCTCCGGGTGGACACGGTGGTCATCTCCACCCAGCACGATCCGGACGTCTCCCTGGAGCAGATCCGGAAGGACATGATCCAGCAGGTGGCCCGGGCGGTGATCCCCGCGGAGATGCTGGACGAGAATACTAAATATTATGTCAATCCCACTGGCCGCTTTGTCAAGGGCGGCCCGGCGGCGGACTCCGGCCTCACCGGCCGGAAGATCATCGTGGACACCTACGGCGGCAGCGCGCCCCACGGCGGCGGCTGCTTCTCCGGCAAGGATCCCACGAAGGTGGACCGCTCCGCGGCCTATGCCGCCCGCTGGGTGGCCAAGAACATCGTGGCCGCCGGCCTGGCCCGGCGCTGCCAGGTGCAGCTGGCCTACGCCATCGGCGTGGCCCAGCCGGTGAGCGTGCTGGTGGACACCTTCGGCACCGGCACCGTGGGGGACGACAAGCTGGAGGCTGCCGTCCGCAGGGTGTTCGACCTGCGGCCAACGGCCATCATCCGGGATCTGGACCTGCGCAGGCCCATCTATCGCAAGCTTGCGGCCTATGGCCACATGGGCCGGGAGGATCTGGGCGTGGCCTGGGAGAAGACAGACCGGGTGGAGGCCCTGAAGGCCGCCGCGGCAGAGGCGTGAGCCCTGAAAACGGAATCCGTATGACGCCGGGGGGGGCCCCCGCCCCCCCGCCCGCCCCCCCCGTTTTTTCCGGTAGGGTTTTCCCGCCGGCGCGGACGGGGCCCGGCGCCGCCCGGCCGGGGGCCAGCAGTACCTGTATTCCCGCCGCTTCAGCCT
>CAMMCS010000242.1 GCA_946494635.1 uncultured Oscillibacter sp.
AGAAAGCCGGACTGGCTGCCCGGCTTTCCTGTCCAAATTTATTGTAATAGGAGGAGTCCTTGTCATGGCCTTTCCCCAGGCCTTTCTGGACGAGCTTGTCGCCAGAAGCGATATTGTGGATGTGGTGGGCAGCTATGTTCAGCTGACGAAAAAAGGCTCCAACCTCTTCGGTCTGTGTCCGTTCCACAATGAAAAAACCGCCTCCTTTTCCGTCTCCCCGGATAAGCAGATCTATTACTGCTTCGGCTGCAAACGGGGAGGCGGCGTCATCAACTTCATTATGGAAGAGGAGAACCTCCCCTTCCCGGATGCGGTGCGGTTCCTTGCCAAGCGGGCGGGAATGGAGGTGCCGGAAGAGGACGGGGACCGGGAGGCGGGCCGGAAGCGGCAGCGCCTGCTGGACCTGAACCGGGACGCGGCCCGGTTCTACTATCAGATGCTCCAGCAGCCGGAGGGCCGGGCAGTGCAGGAATACCTGGACCGCCGGAAGATCCGCAAGGCCACGGCGGTGAACTTCGGCCTGGGGGCCTCTCTGGACAGCTGGGACGCGCTGATCCTTGCCATGACGAAAAAGGGCTACACAAAGGCTGAGCTTCTGGAAGCGGGGCTGGCCGTGCAGAACCGGAACGGCGGCCTTTACGACAAGTTCCGCAACCGCCTCATGTTCCCCGTCATTGATACCCGGGGCGATGTGGTGGCCTTCGGCGGGCGGGTGCTGGACAAGTCGGAGCCCAAGTACATGAACTCTCAGGAGACGCCGGTGTATTCCAAGCGCCGTGTTCTGTACGGATTGAATCTGGCAAAAAAATCCAAGCGGCCCAATATCATCCTCTGTGAGGGCAACATCGACGTGGTGACGCTTCACCAGGCGGGGTTCGACAACGCCGTGGCCTCTATGGGCACGGCGCTGACGGTGGAGCAGACCCGGCTCCTCAGCCGGTTCACCGAGGAGCTGGTGCTGTGCTACGACAACGACAACGCCGGCAAAGTCGCCACAGACCGGGCACTGGAAATCCTGAACAACACGGAGTTTTCCGTCAAGGTCCTTCAGCTGCCCCGGCGGAGGACCGAGGACGGCGAGCTGGTGAAGCAGGATGCGGACGACTTCATCAAGTTCCAGGGCAGGGACGCCTTTGAGGCGCTGCTGTCCGGCAGCGCCAACGGCATGGAGTTCCGCATGGCTCAGATTGCGGGCAAATATGATCTCACCAACGACGAGGACCGGGTGTCCTACAGTGAGGAGATCAGCAGTCTCCTGGCCACCCTGACCAACCCGGTGGAGCGGGAGGTCTATACCGCCCGGGCGGCAGAAGCCGCCAAAATCACGCCGGAGGCCATGGGGCTGGAGGTAAAGCGCGCCGCCAGGCGCCGTTCCTCCCAGGAGCGGCGGGCAGAGCTGCGGCGGGACCTGAACCCGGCGGCTCAGCTGCAGCCCAAGGAGCGGGAGCTGCGCTACGGCAATCTCCGTTCCGCCCGGGCTGAAGAGGGCATCCTGCGGCTGCTGACCCAGGATGACAGCGTCTTTCCCGCGGATGCGCCCCTGCGTCCGGATCAGTTCTCCTCTTCCCTGCTGGGGCGGGCATACGCCCTGCTGTGGGAGATTCGGGCCGGGGGACGGCGCCCCTCCCTGGCGGCGTTGACCGGGCAGTTTTCCCAGGAGGAGATGAACCACCTGACCAGTGTCTGCCAGCAGCCGGAGTCCCGGCAGAACGGCCGGCAGGCTCTGGCAGACTACATACGCATCGTACAGGCAGAGGCCGAGAAGCGGCTGGGCGGCGGCGACGCCGATCCCCTGCTGGCGGCCACAGAAAAATATAAAGGCAAGAAGGGTACTGGAGGAAAGCAGCATGGCAGATAAGAAACACATGAGCGACCAGGAGCTGGAGCGGCAGGCGGACGCCCTGCTGGCCGGCGCCGAGGCGATGGACATTCCGGACGGGGAGGAGCTGGCTGCCAGGCCTGCAGAAAAACCCTCCCGGAAAAAAGGGCACGCCCGTCACACAGAGGGGGAAGAGGATGCCCCCGCAGTGATGACGGATGAAGAGGCCAAAAAGGCCGGCATCCTGAGATTGGATGATAAGCAGGTAGCGGCCCTGCCCGCCTCTTCCTGGCTGATGGGCAATGAGAAGCTGCGGGAACTGCTGGCCCGCGGCAAAAAGAAGGGGAAGCTGGACTCCGGCGAGCTGATGGACGCCGTGGACGACCTGAACCTGGAGAGCGACCAGATGGATCAGCTCTATGACTCCCTGGAGGCTCTCAACATCGACATCAGTGCTGATGACGCCCTCCTGGCGGATCTGCCTGATGACGAGCCGGCCGCTGAGGAGATCGCCGGCGTGGAAGAAGAGGAGCTGGTGGACCCCAACACCCTGGTCAACAGCTTCTCCATAGACGACCCTGTCCGGATGTATCTGAAGGAAATCGGCAAGGTGCCCCTGCTGACGCCGGATGAGGAAATCGAATTGGCCCAGGCCATGGGTGACGGCAACGAAGCCCAGCAGAAGCTCTCTGAAGTACAGCGGCTGCGAAACGCCGGTGAGCCGATCCCGTACTCCCAAGAGGAGATCGACGCCTGGACGGCAGCCCATGACAAGGGGGAGGCCGCCAAGCAGAAGCTGGCGGAGGCCAACCTCCGGCTGGTGGTGTCCATCG
>CAMMCS010000243.1 GCA_946494635.1 uncultured Oscillibacter sp.
CCCGCAGGATGCGGTCGTGGGACCGGGCGGTGAGGCCCATCCGCTCGAAGGCGGATTTCATCAGCGCGTCCCCGGCGCTGTCCAGACGGCAGAATTCCCCGATCATGGGGGCGGTCATGTGGGCGTTGCAGGTGACGCCGGTGCCGGCGAACCGCTCCGCCTGAATGGCCCGGGCGGCGTCCACCCGGCGCTTCACGTCGGCGGAGCTCTCCGGCGCGGCCTTCCGCCGCATGGCCTCATACTCCACCGAGGGGACGCTGACGTGGAGGTCGATCCGGTCCAGCAGGGGGCCGGAGATCTTCTCCACATACTTCTCCACCTCCCGGTCCGAGCAGGTACACCGGCCCGAGGGGTGGCCCCGCCAGCCGCACCGGCAGGGGTTCATGGCGCACACCAGCTGGAACCGGGCGGGCAGGTGCAGCGTCCCGCCGGAGCGGGCCACCGTCACTGTGCCGTCCTCCAGGGGCTGGCGCATGGCCTCCAGCACGTCCCGGTGGAACTCCGGCAGCTCGTCCAGGAACAGCACGCCGTTGTGGGCCAGGGAGATCTCCCCCGGCCGCAGCAGCGGCCCGCCACCCACCAGGGCAGCGGCGGAGGCGGTGTGGTGGGGCGCGCGGAAGGGCCGGCGGGTCAGCAGGGGACGCTTCGGATCCGCCAGCCCCGCCACCGACCAGATGCCGGAGACGGTCAGCGCCTCTTCCCGGCTCATATCCGGCAGGATGGAGGGCAGCCGCTTGGCCAGCATGGATTTGCCGGCGCCGGGGGAGCCGATCAGCAGCAGGTTGTGGCCGCCTGCGGCGGCAATCTCCAGAGCCCGCTTTACATTCTCCTGGCCCATCACGTCCCGCAGGTCCGGCAGGGAGGAGGTGTCGGCCTCCGGCTGCCACACAGGGGCGGGGGAGAGGAGCTCCTCCCTCCGCAGGTGGCGCACCAGCGCCCCCACGTCCGGCACGCCGTAGACCGTGAGTCCCTCCGCCAGGGTGGCCTCGGCGGCGTTCTCCGCCGGGACGAACAGCTGCCGCACACCGGCGTCCCGGGCGGCCAGGGCCATGGGCAGCACGCCGGTGATGCCCCGCAGCGCCCCGGTAAGGGACAGCTCCCCGATAAACGCCGCGTCCGCCGGCGGCGGGGGCAGCTCGTTCCCGGCGGCCAGCAGCCCTACGAAGATGGGCAGGTCGTAGACCGTGCCGGCCTTTTTCTGCCCGGCGGGGGCCAGGTTCACGGTGATCCGGCTGACGGGAAACCTGGCCCCGCAGTTCTTCACCGCCGCCCGGACCCGCTCCCGGGCCTCCCGCACGGCGGCGTCCGGCAGGCCCACAATGTCAAAGGCGGGCAGCCCGCCGGAGAGGAAGCACTCTGTGCTGACCTCATACCCGGCGATGCCGTTCAGCCCCAGAGAGCGCACTGTCACGACCATGGAAAAGGCACCTCCCAAAACGCTCCGTCCGACCGCGCTGTTCCGGCGGAGCAAGCATGCAGAAACTTCCGGATCCGGTGCAGAAGCACCGACTTCCCACAAAAAACTTTACCACAAATTGTCTGCGCTGAGAACCCTTGATTTACGAATCCAGGCAAAAATGAAAGATCAACGTTTTTTCACATAAAAAAATAGAAAATTTGTGTAAAAAGTAACAAGCCGCTTATTTACAGGATAAAATTCCGGTGATATAATAACAACGCATGAGCGTTCGGAGATGGCAACCGTGTTCATGTCCGGTTCAGAATGCCGCCACAGCGGCGGCGATTTATAGGAGGTAAGTTTATGGCAAGAAAGTTCAAGTCCATGGACGGTAACAACGCAGCGGCGTATGTCAGCTATGCGTTTACCGAAGTGGCGGGGATTTATCCCATTACCCCGTCCTCTCCCATGGCAGACCTGGTCGACCAGTGGTCCGCGGCGGGTCAGAAGAACATTTTCGGAACCACTGTCAAGGTGGTGGAGATGCAGTCCGAGGCCGGTGCTTCCGGCACGGTTCACGGCTCCCTGGCCGCCGGCGCGCTGACCACCACCTACACCGCATCCCAGGGCCTGCTGCTGATGATCCCCAATATGTACAAAATCGCCGGCGAGCTGCTGCCCGCAGTGTTCCATGTGTCCGCCCGGACCGTGTCCACCCACGCCCTGAACATCTTCGGCGATCACTCTGACGTCATGGCCTGCCGGCAGACCGGCTTTGCCATGCTGTGCGAGGGCAACGTGCAGGAGGTCATGGATCTGGCTCCCGTGGCCCATCTGGCCGCCATCGAGGGCCGCGTTCCCTTCCTGAACTTCTTCGACGGCTTCCGCACCTCTCACGAGATCCAGAAGGTTGCCGTGTGGGATTACGACGACCTGAAGGAGATGTGCGACATGGACGCCGTGGAGGCGTTCCGCAAGCACGCCCTGAATCCCGAGCGGCCCAACATGCGGGGCTCTCACGAGAACGGCGACATCTTCTTCCAGCATCGTGAGGCCTGCAACAGCTACTATACCGCTCTGCCCGACGTGGTGGAGAAGTACATGGGCAAGATCAACGAGAAGCTGGGCACCAACTATCAGCTGTTCAACTACTACGGCGCCGCTGACGCGGACCGCGTGATCATCGCCATGGGCTCCATCTGCGACGTGGCCGAGGAGGTCATCG
>CAMMCS010000244.1 GCA_946494635.1 uncultured Oscillibacter sp.
CCGCCTCCCCTTCCGGCTGGACAAGCTGGCCATGAACCCGGCGGTGGCCCTGGTGATGGGCTTCACCTTCAGCTTCGCCTGGACGCCCTGCGTGGGCCCCACCCTCAGCAGCGTCCTGCTGATGGCCTCCTCCGCAGAGTCCTCCGCCGCGGGATTCCTGCTGATCGGCGTGTACACCCTGGGCTTCGTGCTGCCCTTCCTGGCGGTGGGGCTCTTCACCGGCACGGTGCTGGACTTCTTCAAGGCCCACCAGAACGTGGTGCGCTACACGGTGAAGATCGGCGCGGTGCTGCTGATCGTCATGGGCATCCTGACCCTCACCGGCGCCGCCGGCACCATCTCGGCGGACCTGGCCGCCGTCTCCGGAACCCCGGTCCAGGAGGAACCCGCCGCCCCGCAGGACAGCGCCGCCTCCGGCGGCGCGCAGCAGGACGGCGCGTCGGGCAGCCAAGCGCAGGGGGAAGGCGAGGAGATCCCGGTGGTTCCCGCTCCGGACTTCACTCTGACAGACCAGTACGGCGAGAGCCACACCCTCTCGGACTACCAGGGACAGACGGTCTTTTTGAACTTCTGGGCCACCTGGTGCGGCCCCTGCAAAATGGAGATGCCGGACATCCAGGCCCTCTATGAGGCGTGGGACGAAAACGCCGGCGACCTGGTGGTTCTCGGGGTGGCCGGGCCCAATATCGGCCGTGAGGGCAGCGCCGAGGACATCGCCGCCTTCCTGGAGGAGAACGATTACACCTATCCCGTGGTGATGGACGACACCGGGGCCCTGTTCTACCAGTACGGCATCAGCGCCTATCCCACCACTTTCATGATCGACACGGAGGGCAATGTCTTTGGCTACGTCCAGGGCGCCGTCAGCCGGGAGATCATGGATGACATCGTGGAGCAGACCATGACCGGCCAGCGGCGGTAATCCCCCATCGCCTGCCGCCTTCTTTTGATCCGGTAAGCCCCGGCGCAGAAGCGCCGGGGCTTTTTCCCGCACCGGAGGCAGTTTGGTCTTCGTCGCTTTTTTCAAATATTTAATCGTTTATTCAGCTTTTTTCCGTTTATTCTCGGAAGCTCTTGACAGGAATGAGCCTCTGCGTTATCATCGGAGTAAAGTTCTGTCCGTTCAGCGGGCCGGCCCGTCGCCAGGAGTTTCTCTGACGGTCCTTTCGCTGATTGCGGCAAGCCCCCTCACCTGTCAGGGGGTGTTTCAAGTTGGCTTGAGCCGCGCTTCAGCGGCGGAATGGAGGGTTTCTATGGAAAAGCAAATCCATCGGATCGGCGTGCTGACCAGCGGCGGTGACGCCCCGGGCATGAACGCCGCTGTCCGGGCAGTGGTGCGGACAGCTATGGACCTCGGCATCGGGTGCGTGGGCATCCGCCGGGGCTGGAACGGCCTGATCGCCAGCGATTTTGTCCAGCTGGACGCCACCAGCGTCAGCCATATCATCGACAAGGGCGGCACGGTGCTCTACACCGCCCGCAGCGAGGAATTCATGACGGAGGAGGGGCGCGCCAAAGCGCTTTCCACCTGCAAGCTGCTGGGACTGGAGGGCATTGTCGCCATCGGCGGCGACGGTACCTTCCGTGGGGCGCTGGCCCTGTCCCGCCAGGCAGCCGCCAGCGGCTATGATCTGCAGGTCGTCGGGATTCCCGCCACCATCGACAACGATATCGGCTGTTCTCACTACACCATCGGCTTTGACACCGCCTGCAACACCGCCGTGCAGTGCATCGACAAGCTGCGGGACACCATGCAGTCCCACGAGCGGTGCTCCGTTGTGGAGGTCATGGGCCGCCGGGCGGGGCATCTGGCCCTGTATGTGGGCATCTCCGTGGGCGCCACCGCCGTGCTGATCCCGGAGCGGGATGTGGACTTTGACCGGGACATCGTGGAGAAGATCCGTCAGGCCCGGCTGGCCGGCACCACCCATTACATGGTGGTAGTGGCGGAGGGCGCCGGCAGCGCCGCCGACATCGGCAAGCGCATCCATGACGCTCTGGGCCTGGATCCCCGGGTGACAGTGCTGGGCCACATCCAGCGGGGCGGCTCCCCCACCGCCCGGGACAGGGAGACCGCCAGCCGCATGGGCTATATGGCGGTGGCGGCCCTGGCCTCCAGCCGGGGCAACTGCATCATTGCCACCCAGGACGGCCGCATTGTGGATCTGGACATGGAGGAGGCCCTGCAGATGAAGAAGTCCTTCCCCATGGACCGTTATCAGATCCTGGAGGCCCTGACCCTCAGCGGCAGCCACCGGAGCTGAGGCCGTCCCTATCTTACCGCACATACAGCAGGAGGGGGGGCGCAAGTCGCCCCGCGGCGCCCCTGGTGTTGGGTTTAGGCGCGCGCTCTCAGAGTGTGTGTGACTCCCCCCCCCCGGCCCCCCCCCCCCCCGCGGCCCCCCCCGGGGGCGCGCCCCCCCCCCTCCCACCCCCACAACCGGCGGGGGCCCGCGGCCTCCTGCCGGCGGCCTCCTTGTGTTGGTATTATGTGCGTCCTGTCAGACTGTGGGATATTCCCCGTCCCAGAGCACCTTGCGGAACTTCATCGGATCCGTGTTGCCCTCGGTGGAGAACAGCAGCACCTGGCTGAACCGGTCCAGGCCGATGGCCTCCCGCAGGT
>CAMMCS010000245.1 GCA_946494635.1 uncultured Oscillibacter sp.
CGGAACGTGCTGGAGAAGATGCTGGAGATCGGGGGCCGCATCGGCGGCGAGCAGTCCGGTCATACCATCTTCACCGACGTGGAAACCACCGGCGACGGGGAAGTGACGGCCCTTCAGTTCCTGCAGGTGCTCTCCCGCTCCGGGGAGAAAGCCAGTTCCCTTGTCAGCTGCTGCGCTGTCTATCCTCAGGTGCTGGTAAATGTGGAGGTTCCCCACAGCGGCGGCGTGAAGGAGGCCATTATGGCGTCCCCCGCGCTGGCGGAGGCCGTGAAGCGGGAGGAGGACGCCCTGGCCGGTGCCGGCCGGGTGCTGGTGCGCCCCTCCGGCACAGAGGCCCTGATCCGGGTGATGGTGGAGGCCAAGACCACCGACATCGCCCGGTCTGTGGCGGACCGGCTGGCGGATTTCATCAAATCGCAAAAAATTTCCCGGTGAGGCAGCAGAATTTTTTACAATTTGCTTGACATTTTACCGGATAGACAGGTATAATACGCTATGTACAAGTTTAACGAGAAGACATCCCAGCCTATGGAGCAGTCCAGCGACGAAGTGCTCTGCTCCCTGGCCGCTCAGGGCAGCCGCGCGGCAGAGGAGCTGCTGGTCACCCGGTATAACCGGCTGGTCCGCAGCTGCGCCCGCCCCTACTTTCTGGTAGGGGGCGACAGCGAGGACCTGACCCAGGAGGGGATGGTGGGACTTCTCAAAGCGGTCCGGGAGTATGACGCCTCCAAGGAGGCATCCTTCCGCACCTTCGCAGAAATCTGTATTCGCAACCGGCTGTATTCCGTCCTCCGGGCCGCCGCCCGGGATAAGCATTTGGCGCTCAATCAGTCGGTTCCCCTGGATCCACCCTTCTTTGACGGAAATCCCTACGCCTCCGGTACCAGCGATCTGGCTCAGCGCGATCCCGAAGCGGATCTCATCGACCGGGAACACACCGCTGCCCTCTTATCCGGTGTTCGGAAACAGCTGTCCGAGTTTGAAGCAAAGATTTTGGGGTACTATTTAGACGGTCTTTCATGCAGGGAAATTGCCGAGACGGTAGGCAAGCCCCCAAAGTCCGTGGACAACGCCGTGCAGCGCATTCGGCGCAAGGTGGCACGGCAGCTTCTTTCCGGCGATCTCAGCGGAAGCTGAACGCAATATATTTTTCTTTTCAAAGAGAGGGTAACATCATGTACGAAGACAAGACCTTAGTTTGCAAGGAGTGCGGTAAGGAGTTCGTGTTCACCGCCGGTGAGCAGGAGTTCTATGCGGAGCGCGGCTTCCAGAACGAGCCTCAGCGCTGCAAGGCCTGCCGCGACGCCCGCAAGAACGCCGCCCGCGGCCCCCGTGAGTACTTCACCGCCGTGTGCGCCGCCTGCGGCCGCGAGGCCCGCGTGCCCTTCGAGCCGAAGTCTGACCGTCCCGTGTACTGCAGCGAGTGCTTCGCCAAGATGCGGGAGGAGCAGAGATAAACGAATCTCCGTTTTTGTCTCTTGCGGAGGCGGCGCCCATTTGGGCGCCGCCCCTTCTTTTGCGCCCTGACGGGGCCATTCCCAGCACGCCGTCCGAACTCCAGGTTTCCATGCTTTTCCGAGATTTTCTCTTGAAAAATATCGAAAACTAGAGTATAATACCCCTGCTGAATTTTAGAATTAGAATGGGAGGAACCTCTGATGATCGAAATTAAGAAGGACACCATCATCGGTGACATCCTGGACGTGGCGCCCCAGACCGCGCCCATCTTCCTGTCCATCGGCATGCACTGCCTGGGCTGCCCCTCTTCCCGGGGCGAGACCGTGGAGGAGGCCTGCATGGTCCACGGCGTGGACTGCGACAAGCTGCTGGCCCTGGTGAACGAGGAGGCCAACAAGAAGGCGGAGTGATCTCCGCATCTGCGGGACGCATACGGGTGACTCCGTATGCGTCCTCCGCCGCAAGCCGGAACGGGAGGGAGCCATGGCAAGACATCTGGAACTGACGCCCCGCCTGCGGCAGATCGCCGCCTGGGTCAGCCAGGGAGCGCACCTCGCTGATGTTGGCACGGATCACGCCTATCTGCCTGTGTGGCTGACGCTGCAGGGCCGCGTGGCCTCTGCCATTGCCAGCGATCTGCGCCCGGGCCCTCTGGACCGGGCCCGTCAGACCGGCCGCCGCTACGGTGTGGAGGGCCAGATCACCTTCCGCCTGGGCAATGGCCTGGCGGCGGTGAAGCCGGAGGAGTGCGACACCATTGTCATCGCCGGTATGGGCGGCGAGAACATCGCCCAGATCCTCCAGCGGGCCTCCTGGACCGCCGACGGCGGCCACACGCTGCTGCTCCAGCCCCAGAGCCGGGCGGAGGTGCTGCGGGCCTTCCTGATGGAGAACGGGTACTGCATCCGGCGGGAATCGCTGGTGCAGGATCGTGGCTTCCTCTACCCTGTGATAGAAGCCGGGGCCGGGGAGATGACTCTGACCCTGGGCCAGCAGTGGGCCGGGGCGGATCTGCTCTATGACCCCCTGGGGGACCGGTACATCATCGAAAAGATCATCCAGCTCCAGGCGGCGGTGGCCGGGTCCAACCGTGCGGCGGCGCAGTCCGCCCGGGCGCGGGGCGACTACGCCAGGGCCGTCATCACGGAGCTTCTGCAAATGA
>CAMMCS010000246.1 GCA_946494635.1 uncultured Oscillibacter sp.
ATGGCGGCCTATCAGGCGGCGGTGGCGGACGGCACCCTGCCCCAGGCGGAGGTCAGGACCGCGCCGGTGGAGATCCCCAAGGACACCGCCAACGGCGACTTCACCACCACCTTTGCCCTGGCGGCCTCCAAGACCCTGCGGCAGGCACCGCGGAACATCGCCCAGGCCCTGCTGGATCACATGGACCTGACGGGCAGCTACTTCGCCTCCGCGGAGATCGCGGGGCCCGGCTTCCTGAACTTCCGCCTGAACGGCAGCTGGTATGCCGCCGTCTGTGAGGCGGTGGAGGCAGAGGCCACCGCCTATGGCACCAATGACAGCCTCAAGGGGCAGAAGATCATGGTGGAGTTCGTATCCGCCAATCCCACCGGCCCCATGCACATGGGCAATGCCCGGGGCGGCGTGCTGGGGGACACCCTGGCCTCCGTCCTCTCGGCCTGCGGCGCTGATGTGACGAGAGAGTTCTATGTGAACGACGCCGGCCATCAGATCGACAAGTTCGCCCACTCCATCGAGGCCCGGTATCTCCAGCTGATCCGGGGAGAGGATACGGTGCCCTTCCCGGAGGACGGCTATCAGGGAGAGGATATCAAGGATCTGGCGCGGGCCTACTATGACCAGCACGGGGACAGGCTGGTGAACGCGCCGGAGCAGGAGCGGCTGGACACCCTGGCCCGGTTTGGCCTCTCCGTGAACCTGCCCAAGATGAAGAGCGACCTGGAGCGGTACAAGATCCAATATGACAACTGGTTCTACGAGTCCTCCCTCCACGAGAGCGGCTATGTCCGGGAGACCGTGGGCCTGCTGACGGAGCGGGGCTGGACCTATGAGAAGGACGGGGCCCTGTGGCTCCGCACCGCCGACATCCTCCGGGAGCACTACCGCAAGCTGGGGAAGAAAGAGGCGGACATCGAGAAGCTGGATCTGAAGGACGACGTGCTGCGCCGGGCCAACGGCTTCTACACCTACTTCGCCGCAGACATCGCTTACCACCGGAACAAGTTCGCTGTCCGGGGGTTTGACCGGGTCATCAACGTCTGGGGTGCCGACCACCACGGCCATGTGGCCCGGCTGAAGGGGGCCCTGGACGCCATCGGCCTGGACGGGGACAAGCTGGACATCGTGCTGATGCAGCTGGTGAAGCTGCTGCGGGACGGCGAGGTGGTGCGGATGAGCAAGCGCACCGGAAAGGCCATCTCTCTGTCCGACCTGCTGGACGAGGTCAGCGTGGACGCCGCCCGGTGGTATTTCAACGCCAAGCCGGATACCCAGATGGAGTTCGACCTGGGGCTGGCGGTCCGGGAGGACAGCGAGAACCCCATTTACTATGTGGAGTACGCCCACGCCAGGATCTGCTCGCTGCTGCAGATCCTGGGAAAAGAGGGCGTCTCTGTGCCGGCCCAGGCGGACGTGGATATGTCCCTGCTGGCCGGGGAGACAGAAATGGCCCTGATCAAGCAGATCGCCCAGTTCAGCGAGGTGATCAAGCTGGCGGCCCGGGACTACGATCCCAGCTATATCAACCGCTATCTCCAGGAGCTGGCGACCTGCTTCCACCGGTTCTACACCGCCTGCCACATCCGGGGAGAGGAACCGGCGGTCCAGAGCGCCCGGCTGAAGCTGGCGGACGAGACCCGGATCGTCCTGCGGAACGGCCTGAAGCTCATCGGCGTGGACGCGCCGGAGAAGATGAAAAAGATTGCCGGATCACCAGAGCAGAAGGAGAGCTGACCTGAAGCGGCGGATCATGCGGCTGGTACGGATTGCCCTGCTGGCGCTTGCCGCGCTTTCCTTGGCAGCCGGACTGGCTGGCGTGTTTCCTGGATGGAAGGCAGCCTTTTTTGGGGTGCTCTGTGGGGCAGCCTGGTTTGACTGGGCCCAGGACCCAAAAGGAAGACAGACAGAGGTGGGGCGGATGGGTTTTACCAGTTCTACCTCAAATCTGTTGATGGCTATTTTGATGACACTGTTGTTTCTGGGATTTTTGATGAGTGCGCTGTCCGCCGGGCAGTAGCTGGAACAGGAATCTCCCTTTGCGGAAAGCGAGCCTATGGAGAAAATTTGTCGTACAAACCATCAGAAGGCGGCCCTGCGGGCGGCGTTCCCTGCCACCATCCCGGTGATGACGGGGTTTCTGTGCCTGGGTATCGCCTACGGCGTGCTGATGCAGTCCAAGGGCTACGGGCCGCTGTGGTCCGTGCTGATGAGCGCCATCGCCTTCGGCGGCAGTATGCAGTTCGTGGCCATCACCCTGCTGACCGCGGCCTTTGACCCCATCCAGGCCTTTCTGCTGTCCATCATGGTCAACGCCCGGCATATGTTCTACGGGCTGAGCCTGCTGGATAAGTACAAGGGATTGGGGAAGGTGCGGCCTTTCCTGATCTATGTGCTGTGCGACGAGACCTTCTCCCTGGTGTCCACCCTGGAGCCGCCGGAGGGAGTGGGGCGGAAGGACTTCTGCTTCTGGATCTCCCTGCTGGACTACCTCTACTGGATCACGGGCACGGCCCTGGGGGGCCTGGCGGGGAATCTCATCACCTTTGACACCACGGGGCTGGACTTCGCCCTGACGGCGCTGTTCGTGGTGCTGTTCCTGGAGCAGTGGAAAA
>CAMMCS010000247.1 GCA_946494635.1 uncultured Oscillibacter sp.
TTTTAATCTCCATTGTTTACCCCCACACCACGAGAGAAAACAGCCAAAAAACCCCCCTCCCCCCCCAGAGCCCCGGCGCTCTTCCGGGGCCTGCTGCCGGGAGCCTCCCGTCAGAAAAGCCAGTCCAGGATTCCCTCCGGCTCTTCCTCCAGCAGTGTGGCTGCGGAGGAGATCATCCGGGCAGCGTCTGCCCGCGTGACCGCCTCATTCATGGCATCGCTGCCGAAGCTGCCGGCGGAGAGCACGCTGGCGGCTTCCATATTCCCCACTGCCTGGGCCGCCCAGGAAGGCACCGCCTCCCGGTCCGCGTACCAGACGGTCAGGTCCACATCCTCCACCGCCAGCATCCGATCCAGGATTGCGGCAGCCTGGTTGAATGTGATGGGCTCCTCCCCGCGGAAGGCCGCCCCCTCCTCTGTGGAGACGCCGTAGACAATGCCATCCGCAGCGCCGGCGGCGGCGTAAGCCTTGGCCCAGGTGGGGATTGCCGCGTCGTCACTGAAGCCGGTCATGGTGACGGCAGTCGGCGTCCGCCCGGCGGCCTCCATGGCCATCGCCAGGAACTCGCTGCGGGAGACCGTCCGCTCCGGCTCAAAGTAGTACTGATCCCCGATCTTCGTGCCGGTGAAGATCCCGGCCTCCGCCAGGTCCTGGGCGGCCACCGCGGCGGCGGAGCCCGCCGTGTCCGCGTAGGTGACACCGGATTTGGCCTTTTCAATGGTGATCGTCACCTCCGCGGGCTGGGAGACCCGGCCGGAGGTATCAGCGGCGGTATAGGTGAAATGGTCCGTGCCGGAGGCATCCTCCTCCGGCGTGTAGGTGAAGCTGTCCCCCTCGATCTGGACGGTTCCCTTTTTCGGTGCCTCCTCCACAGCGTAGGTCAGCTCCTCCCCCGCACTGCCTGTGGCCAGGAACTGGGCCCGGTAGGGAATCCCCCGGTAGGTGCGGATCTCCACCGGCTGGGCCGTGGGCGCTCCCTCGGTGCCGGCCTTCTCCTCCCTGCCGAAGAGCGCGGCGGCATTGACGGACAGGGCCAGGGCCGCGGCCAGCGCCAGGGCGCCCGCGCGTTGCATGTGTCTTTTCTTCAAAGCGATCATCCTCCTGTAATGGAAACTTGGTGTACCGTTAGTTTCCTCCCGCCTGCCGGAAATATGCAGAAAAATGCCCCGGCGGGAGGATCTCCCGCCGGGACAGGACAGGGCCGCTTACCCCAGGGGCCCGCCCGGACGGCGGACGGTGGGGGACCGCTTTTTGATGCCGGACACCACCCCCATGGCGGCATACAGGGTCAGGAGGGAGGATCCGCCGTAGCTGAAGAAGGGCAGGGTCACGCCGATGGTGGGCATGACGAACAGGCACATGCCGATGTTGATGACGGTCTGATAGATCAGCATGGCGGCCATGCCCACGCAGACATAGCAGTGGAGCGGCGTCTGGGTGTTCCGGGCCACCAGCAGCACCCGGAGGATGATGGCCGTCAGCAGGGCGATCACCGCCAGGCAGCCGATGAGGCCCAGCTCCTCCCCGCAGACGGAAAAGATGAAGTCCGTCCACCGGTAGGGCAGAGAGCCGGAATAGCTGCTCTGGGACTGGGTCCCCTGCATATATCCCTGGCCAAATACGCCGCCGGCCCCGATGGCCAGCAGGCTGCGGGTCTGCTGCCAGCCAGTGACCAGGCTGTCATAGGAGTGGTCAAAGAGGACCCGGAACCGGTCCATCATGTAGCTGGGGATCAGCTCCAGCGCCCAGGCTGCCGCAAAGGCGGCACCGCCGCCGAGAAACAGCAGGGCAAACCACCGCAGGGCAAACCCGGCGGCAAAGGCCATGCACAGGAAGATGAAGAAGAAGGTCAGGGCGTTGCCCATGTCCTTGGAGATGATCACATAGTACCCCATCAGCAGCAGGGTGTGGCCCGCCGCCATGGCGGCGGAGGAAAAGGACTTCAGATCCCGTTTCTCCTCCCGCAGCCACTCCAGCTGCTTGGCCAGCAGCAGGGTAAAGGTGATCTTCACGATCTCCGCCGGGCCGATCTGGAAGGGGATGCCGGGGATCTTCAGCCAGGCCTGGTTGCCGGTGGTCGTGCCGCCCACGCCCAGGGGCGTCCGCAGCAGGCCGATGAAGATGATGTTGAACGCCAGCACCCATTTCCACTTCTTCAGCAGGATCTCCACATCGATCATGGACATGAGCACATAGGCGCACAGGCCCAGCAGCATGGCCGCCCCCTGGACGCCCACATACCGGAGGATGCCGTCGGCACCCATATAGCGGGTGGCGCTGGCGATCAGGGCCATGCCGTACAGCGTGGCGGCGCAGCAAAGCCCCAGCAGCACCAGGTCGGCCTGCTGGATAAAGTCCGCCAGGATGGCTTTCAGTCGGTTCCACATGGGCGTTCTCGTTCCTCCGGGGGCAGAATTTGACAGATGCAGTATACCACAAAGGAAAAGGGGTGTAAACGCCGGAAATTTGTTTTTACACTTCGTTCAAAATGTGGTATAGTAAATTGATTCTGGAAACGACACAGGAAAGGAGCGCTGCTTCTTGGAGTACATCTCCCACAGCGAGGCGGAGAC
>CAMMCS010000248.1 GCA_946494635.1 uncultured Oscillibacter sp.
GCCGGAATGCGTACAAGACAAAAGAAATTCACCATAGAAAAAGCGAAAACTCAAAATCTGGCGTTTGGTTTGACGGTGGGCGGCCTGTTCTGTGCGGTTCTGCTGCTGTGCGGATGGGCCAGGAGGAAAAGAAAATGAGGTGGATCCGGCGGTTGGGCAAGCTTGTGCTTGCCGTGGTCACGGCTGTGTTCTGCCTGGGGATTATAGCGGCGGCAGTGTTCGGCGTGAAGGGATATCTGATGTCCCGGGAGGCGCTGGAGAAGGAGCCGGTCGCACAGATGGCGGAGGAGATCCGCTCCATGGAGCATTTCACCCCCTTCGACGATCTCCCTGACCTCTATGTAAAAGCGGTGGTGGCCGCGGAGGATCAGCGCTTCTGGACACATGGGGGATATGACCTCATCGCCATCAGCAGGGCGCTTTGGAACGATCTGCGCACACTTTCTTTTGCCGAGGGCGGCAGCACCATCACCCAGCAGCTGGCGAAAAACCAGTATTTCACGCAGGAGAAGCGTCTGGAACGGAAGTTTGCCGAGATTTTCGCTGCCGTGGAGATCGAGTCCGTCTGTTCCAAGCAGGAGATTTTCGAACTGTATGTCAATACCATCTACTTTGGCAGCGGGTACTATGGAATCTACGATGCGGCGATGGGCTATTACAGCAAGGAGCCGTCGGAGCTGACGGACGCCGAAGCCGTCGTGCTGGCCGGTCTGCCGAACGCTCCGTCCGCCTATTCGCCGGACGTCAGTCCGGAGCTGGCCGGGCAGCGGATGCGCCAGGTGATCCGCTGCATGACGGAACAGGGCGTGCTTTCTCAGGAGGAGGCCAGGCGTCTGCTGCCGGAGTAAATTTCATCGGGATACTGCAAGATTCCCCTAACGGGAAGCGGCGGTGGGAAGCGCTGTTTTCTATACTGCGTAATAAAAGATGGACAGGAGGCGCCGTTCATGTGGGATTTGCTGATCGTGGGAACCGGCCCGGCCGGGGTATCCGCCGCGTTGACGGCCAAGACCAGGGGGCTTTCCTTTCTCTGGTTTGGCAGCCAGCGGCTCAGTGACAAGGTTGAAAAGGCGGAGCGCATCCTGAATTACCCGGGCCTGCCCCAGGTGCCCAGCCGGGATACCTTCGGCCAGAAGGTCACCCGCTATAAAGAGGGCCTGTATGTCGGTTATCGCTACTACGACACGGCCGGGGTGCCGGTACGGTTCCCCTTTGGCTATGGGCTGAGCTATACGCGGTTCGCGTACAGCGACCTGACGGTGAAGAACCGCACGGCGCGGGTCACCGTCACAAACATTGGCGATTGCCCGGGCGCTGAGGTGGCGCAGCTTTACATTGCGCCGCCCCGCACCGGGCTCTACCGCCCGGCCAAAGAGCTGAAAGGCTTTGCCAGGGTTTACCTGACCCCCGGCGAGAGCCGCACCGTTGACTTCCCGCTGGATGATCGCAGCTTTGCCATCTGGTCGGACGGCTGGAAAGTTCCGGCCGGCACGTACACGCTGCTGGTCGGGTCGTCTTCGGCAGACATCCGCCTGCAACAGGAGATCGAGGTGCCAGGTGCGGATCTTCCCGCCCCCGCCTGGCAGGCCGGCAGCTGGTATGAAACCTTGCAGGGCCTGCCCACGGACGATGTTCGCCGCACTGTATGGCAGCCCGCTGCAAGACGACCCGCCGCTGGAACCGGGCCGCTTCTCAATGGAGGACTCTATCATGGAAATGAAGGACTTCTCCCCCCTGATGATGCAAGCCTTCCGTGGTACCGAAGCCACCATTGCGCAGGGATTTGGCGGGAAAGCGGACTACAGCAACCCGGATTTCCGCATGATGATTATGTCAGGCGCCGACGCGCCGCTTCGTGCAGCGGTGCTCTCCAGCGGCGGCAGCTTCCCGGCCGCTGCGGCACAGGGACTGCTGGCCGCCGCCAACGGCCAGACGGATGGGCCGGCGTGATCGGACAACCTTCCCCTTCGGCCAGGGCACGGCAGGGACAGTTGCGTGGGCTGTGGAAACTGCACAAACCTGCCTGCGGAAAATTTTGTACAACGCTGTGTGGCAACAGCTCTGCCAGCACATCTGTCCGCAACAACGAGCTGAGCAGAAAATAGACAACAAGCAAAAGCGGGAGCCGCCTGTGAAGTGCGGTTCCCGCTTTTGCCCGTGACGCGGCCATACTCCACACGGCCCGTGCCGAAATATTTTATTGCAGCCTGTGTGTGATGGTTGGGGTTGCTTTCAGGCTGACTCTGGCAAAGAAAAGCCTATGCAAAACCGGCCAAACATGAGCGCCTCAATCAGAGCGGGAGCGTGCCGTTGCAAGTGCAATACTGTGTGTCTTTTCAGCCTGGGCTTACCTTTCGTGTTGGTAGGGAAAGCCCCCGCGCAGGGCGCTGGCCAGGGCGATCAGGCGGGCGGCGGACTGGCGGATAGCGGTTTCGGGCAGGCGGCCGTCTGCCAGGGCGGCCCGGATGTCCTGGTCGTCGTGGGGGTTGCCCGGCATGATCACATCGTTGCCGGCCCAGGCGCACCGCCAGGGGGTGGAGCCGTCCTGCGGCACGGTGG
>CAMMCS010000249.1 GCA_946494635.1 uncultured Oscillibacter sp.
CTGCCCAAGGACCTGGCGGCAGACGTGTTCTCCTATCTCCCCGGCCCCACCCAGGCCCGCCTGGCCCGCTCTTTCGCGGACGGGGAGCTGCAGCAGATTTTTGACGCCTTGCATCTGGATGACGCGGCGGATTTTCTGGAGGAGCTGCCCGCCAACCTGGTGACCCGCATTCTCCGCTCCGCCAGCCCTCAGCGCCGCATGGCGGTGAATGCCCTGCTGCGCTATCCGGCGGACAGCGCCGGCAGCGTCATGACGCCGGAGTTTGTCTCCCTCCGGCCGGGCGACACGGTCCGGCAGGCACTGGACACCATCCGCCGCACCGGCATCCACAAGGAGACGGTCTACACCTGCTATGTGCTGGAGCACCGGCAGCTGCTGGGCGCGGTGTCGGCCAAGGACCTGCTGACAGCGGCGGAGGACACCGCTGTGGCGGACCTGATGGCCACGGATGTGGTATCCGTGGGCACTCTCACAGACCGGGAAGAGGCCGCCCGCCTCCTGGCGAAATACGACCTGCTGGCCCTGCCGGTGCTGGATGGAGAGGAGCGGATGGTGGGCATCCTTACCGTGGATGACGCCATGGACGTCCTGACGGAGGAGGCCGCGGAGGATCTCTCCATCATGGCGGCGGTGACGCCGGATGAGAAGCCCTACTTCGCCGCCTCCGCCTGGGAGCACGCCCGCCACCGGGTGGTGTGGCTGCTGATTCTGATGCTGTCCGCCACCATCACCGGCTCCATCATCACCCGGTACGAGGACGCCATCTCCGCCGTACCCCTGCTGGTGGCCTTTCTCCCCATGCTGATGGACACCGGCGGAAACTGCGGCTCCCAGAGCGCCACGCTGGTGATCCGGGGACTGGCCCTGGAAGAGATCCGTCCCCGGGACGCGCTGCGGGTGATCCGCAAGGAGCTGGCGGTGGCCGCCATCGTCAGCGCCGTCCTGGCCGCGGCCAACGGCCTGCGGATCTACCTTCAGTATCACGACAGCGCCATCGCCCTGGTGATCTCCCTGTCCCTGGCGGCCACGGTGGTGCTGGCCAAGCTGGTGGGCTGCGTGCTGCCCATCGCCGCCAAGCAGCTCCGCATGGATCCGGCCATCATGGCCTCCCCCCTCATCACCACCATCGTGGATGCCGGGGCGGTGCTGATCTACTTCCGGGCCGCCGCCGCATTCCTGCGCCTGCCCGTTTGAGGGTTCCGCCCGGCACGGGCGCAAAACAGGTGCCTGCCAGAGATCCGGCAGGCACCTGTTTCCCGTTTTCAGCTCTCACCGCAGGAAGATGCGCTTCCCGCCCCGGTAGGCCTTCACGACGCCGATCCGCTGGGCGCTGGGGACGCAGCCCTGCAGCTCCCGGTACAGCGCCTCCGCGTCCGCCGGGTCCACGGCCATGAGGAGGCCCCCGGCAGTCTGGGGATCATAGAGCAGGTCCTGCTTGCACAGCGCGGTCTCCCCGGCGTCCACGCCCGCCTCCGCAAAGGCGCGGTTGCGGTACATCCCCGCCGGCAGCAGGCCCATGTTTGCAAACTCCAGCGCCTCCGGGATCAGGTCGATGGCGTCCACCTCCAGCTCCAGCTCCACATCGCTGCCCTGGGCCATCTCATAGCTGTGGCCCAGCAGGCCGAAGCCCGTCACATCCGTGCAGGCGTGGACGCGGTACTTCACCATGGCGTCCCGGGCGGACTTGTTCAGGGTGGTCATCAGCTTCTCCGCCAGAGCCTGCCCCTCGGGAGACAGCATCTCCGCCTTCTGGGCGGTGGTGAGGACGCCGATGCCGATGGGCTTGGTCAGCAGCAGCACGTCCCCGGGCCTTGCCCCGGCGTTGGTCAGCACCCGGTCCGGGTGGACGAAGCCGGTGACCGCCAGACCGTACTTGGGCTCGTCGTCCAGGATGCTGTGGCCGCCGGTGATGAGGGCCCCGGCCTCGTAGACCTTGTCATAGCCGCCCCGGAGCAGCTGGTGCACCGCGTCCTTGGGCATGGACTCCGGGATCGCCATGATGTTCAGGCACAGCTTGGGCTCGCCGCCCATGGCGTACACGTCGGACAGGGCGTTGGTGGCCGCGATCTGGCCGAAGAGGTACGGATCGTCAGCGATGGGCGGGAAGAAGTCCACCGTCTGCACCAGGGCCAGGTCCTCGCTGACCTTGTAGACGGAGGCGTCGTCGCTCTTGTCGAACCCCACCAGCAGGTTGGGGTCCTGGTGGACCCGGATGCCGTCCAGCAGCTGGGCCAGCACCCCGGCCCCCACCTTGGCGCCGCACCCGGCGCACTTGGCCAGCTTTGTCAGCTTCACTTCATTTTCCATCAGGCCCCTTCCTCCTTTCTCTCCGCCGGAGCCCCCAGCGCCCCTGTCAGGTGCAGGAGCGCCTCCAGCACGCCGCCGCCCACCGCCAGGGCCTTGTCGCTGGCGGTGTAGCAGTGTTCCACCTTGCAGCGGGGGTCGATATCCCCGGCCTTCATACCCTTGCGGACCGGCGTGCCCTCCGGCAGGATTCCCCGCAGGACGCCGTCCAATGTGCAGGTCATGGGGACGCCGTCCACCGTGGCGG
>CAMMCS010000250.1 GCA_946494635.1 uncultured Oscillibacter sp.
AGCGCCGTAGTAGTTGAAGAGCTTGTAGTCGGTGCCCAGCTTCTCGTTGACCTTGCCCATGTACTTCTCTACCACGGCGGGCAGCTCATCGTAGTACTTGTTGCAGGCCTCACGGTGCTGGAAGAAGATGTCGCCGTTCTCGTGGGAGCCCCGCATGCTGGGGTGCTCGGGGTTCAGCGCGTGCTTGCGGAAGGCCTCCACAGCCTCCATGTCGCACATGTCCTTCAGGTCCTCGTAGTCCCACACGGCCACCTTCTGGATCTCGTGGCTGGTGCGGAAGCCGTCGAAGAAGTTGATGAAGGGCACCTTGCCGCTGATGGCGGACAGGTGGGCCACCGGGCTCAGGTCCATGACCTCCTGCACGTTGCCCTCGGCCAGCATGGCAAAGCCGGTCTGGCGGCAGGCCATCACGTCGGAGTGGTCGCCGAAGATGTTCAGAGACTGGGCGGCCACGGTACGGGCGGACACGTGGAAGACACCGGGCAGCAGCTCGCCGGCGATCTTGTACATGTTGGGGATCATCAGCAGCAGGCCCTGGGAGGCGGTGTAGGTGCTGGTGAGGGCGCCCGCGCCCAGAGAACCGTGGACCGCACCGGCGGCGCCGGCCTCGGACTCCATCTCGACGACCTTCACCTGAGTGCCGAAGATGTTCTTCAGGCCGTTGGCAGACCACTGGTCAACCAGGTCGGCCATGGGGCTGGACGGAGTGATCGGGTAGATCGCAGCAACTTCGGAAAACGCATAGGAGACATGCGCGGCCGCGTTGTTGCCGTCCATGGACTTGAACTTTCTTGCCATAAATTGCTCCTCCTGAATATTTGATACTGCTTTGGTTAAGGAAAAACAAAGCTGGTATTCATACAGATTCATCATAGCACGCTTTTCCCGGAATGTAAACGCTCTGTTGGGGAGAAAAAGCGAAAAAATTTTGGGAAATGGGGATGCTGCGGCCCCACCCTCCGCCCCATTCCCTCTTCCCGGTGGAAATTGGGGAAAAGTTGTGGTATACTGGCCTAAAAACGGCGGGCGGCGGCGGATTTTCAGCCATTTTCGCCCCGGGGTGCAAAGCGGAAGGAGAGGGCCAATGGAACGGACAGGAAAACGGCTGGGTGTGATCCTGGTGATCCTGGCGGCGCTGGTGGTCCTGGGGGGCCTTTTCTGGGCTCTGTGGGGCCGGGGGCAGGTGGTAGGCCGGATCACCGGCCCGGAGTGGAACTATCTGGAGCTGGACGGCGTGACCTATGCCCGCCGGGACAGCACGCCCTACGGCATCCAGGACAAGGGAAAATTCCTGGGCCTTGCGGCCTCCGGGGAGGAGCGCTTCCGGCTCTACGCAGTCAAGGGCGATGAGGAGGGGCGGTATATCTACTGCTTCTGGGACTGGGAGGGCTTCTTCTACGAAAAGGAGTGACTTCCGCAGAGAGAGAAAAACCCCGGCCCTGCCGGCCGGGAGAGGGAGGCAGCCATGGTGGTGACGGTACGGTCCCTGGGGCTCCAGGGAGTGAGAGGCTACGGCGTGGCGGTGGAGTGCGCTGTCAGCGGGGGGCTCCCCGCCTTTGACGTGGTGGGCCTGCCGGACGCGGCGGTGAAAGAGGCCCGGGAACGGGTGCGCTCCGCCATCAAAAGCAGCGGCGGGGCCTTCCCCGTGTCCCGGATCACAGTGAACCTGGCCCCGGCGGCTCTGAAGAAGGCGGGCACGGTGTACGACCTGCCCATTCTCCTGGGGCTTCTGGCGGCCCAGGGGGATATTCCCTCCCCTGCCCCCCAGGCCGCTTTTCTGGGAGAGCTGAGCCTTACCGGGGCCCTGCGGCCGGTGGCGGGGGTGCTGCCCATGGCTATGGCCGCCGCCCGGGAGGGGATCCGGGAGCTGTATGTCCCGGCGGAAAACGCCGCCGAGGCCACGTTGGCCCGGGAACTCACGGTGTACCCGGTGGAAAACGCCGCCGCCCTCATCGCCCATCTCCGGAAGGAGCGGCCCCTCTCCCCCGCCCCGGCCTGGACGCGGTCGCCGGAGACGGTGCCCGGCCCGGATTTTGCCGAGGTGGTGGGCCAGGAGAACGTGAAGCGGGCCCTGGAGATCGCCGCCGCCGGCGGCCACAACATCCTCCTCATCGGCTCCCCCGGCGCGGGGAAATCCATGCTGGCCAAGCGCCTTCCCTCCATCCTGCCGGACATGACGGAGCAGGAGGCCCTGGAGGCCACGGAGGTGTGGAGCGTGGCGGGTCTCACCGACAGCCGCCATCCCCTCCTCCGCCGCCGGCCCTTCCGCAGCCCCCACCACACCATTTCCGCTGTGGCCCTGGCGGGAGGCGGCACATTTCCCAGGCCCGGGGAGATTTCCCTGGCTCACAACGGGGTGCTGTTCCTGGACGAGCTGCCGGAGTTCCAGAAGGATGTGCTGGAGGTGCTGCGCCAGCCTCTGGAGGACGGGGAGGTGACGGTGACCCGGGCCGCGGGCACCGTGACCCTGCCCAGCCGCTTTATGCTGGTGTGCGCCATGAACCCCTGCCGCTGCGGCTGGCGGGGCCACCCCTCGG
>CAMMCS010000251.1 GCA_946494635.1 uncultured Oscillibacter sp.
TCTTCCTCCCCCACGGGCCCGTCGCCCGCCGGTGGGGGGGCGGCGGCGGCGGACGCGCCGGGGGAGAAAACAGAAGGCGCCCGTAACACAAAGGGACACGGGCGCTTTGCTTTCTTTTAGGAATCGTGAGAAGCTCCCAGGCAGCTTCCCCACCGGTACAGGCAGGCGACCTCCTTCTGGCAGTTTCCGATGTCGTCCCGCAGGAAAAACACGCCCACGAATCGGTGGCGCGGCGGCGGCACCTGCCCTGTGCTCCTGCCGATGACTTTGGCGTTCCAGCGGCGGTAGGCAGACATCCGTCCATCTCCCGTGACGATCCCCAGCGCCGGGAGCCCGTAAATCTCCTCGATACCGGGCAGATGCGGCCTGCAGAAATCCAACAGCGCGAACTCTGGCCAGAGATCCCGGATCTCCGGCACCACACGGGATTGCCAGGAGGCCTGGTCCCCGAGCTTCCGCACCAGCAGCCAGCGGCTATCCGCCTGGCGGAATACCGCCTCCGGCAGGAGGGGATCCGGATAAAAGGGCTTTCCAGCCGTGGAAATCTGCAGAGCCACCATGTCCCCCGTATGGAACACCGGCTTCTGGTGCATCCGCAGGCGCACCGGCTTCGGCGGCGGCTGGGGGCCGCACAGCTTCGCTCGAAAATCCGCCAACACCTTCTCCCGCTTTCGACGCAGGGCAGGGCTGCCATAGAGATCCAGCCCGGCGCCGCTTTGGATCAGGGCCAGCGCCCGGCTGCGGACGGCCTCCGTCAACAGACCATGCTTCCACAGGAACAGAGCCAGGGAGTAGACATAGTCCGGCCAGCTGTCCCCGTCCAGTTCCCGCCGGACATAAGCGTCCAGCCGCTCCACTGCCTCCTCCGGCGGCAGGCGGGAAAACGCAGCCTCATACTCATACCGCAGATCCGCTGCGGTGTCGTTTCCCGTGATGCTGACGCTCCAGGCTCCCATCGGTGCAGCTCCTTCCTATTTCACCACCACATTCTCGTCCCCCAACGTCTCCCGGGCCTCCTGGAGCAGGGCGTCGTGGAGGACGGCGTGGGTGCCGTAGACCTTGCGGGTATCCGCCATCACCATTTTCACAGCCGCGGTGCCGGGGAACATCTCGAACACCAGCTTCATGTGGCGGACACTGGGATGGTCCAGGCTGGGGAATTTCAGGTACAGGGTGCTCTGGGGCTGGGCGCCGGCCGCCGGCCCGCCGGTGCCGTCCAGGGGCATCACGGAGTCGCAGAGGATCTGGGGGGCCTTCTCGTCCCGGACAGAGAGCTTCCCCTTCACCACCACTGCCTGGTTCTCCTTCAGATAGGCGCCGCAGGCGTTCAGAACCCGGGAAAAGCACAGCAGCTCCATGGCGGCGGTGTCATCCTCTACCGTCACATAGGCCATCAGGGAGTTGTTTTTCGTGGTTTTGGTCTTGCTGGAGGTGACGATGCCGCAGATGGTGACCCGCTGGTCGTCGGCAAACCGGGTGGGGCCGCCCTCCTGGGCGAAGTCCGCCAGGATGGAGCCGATGGTGGGTGCCCCCAGCTGCTGCACCGCCTGGCGGTACTGATCCATGGGGTGGCCGGAGAGATAGAGGCCTGTGGTCTCCTTCTCCATCAGCATCAGCTCCTGAGACGTATATTCCGCAATATCAGGCAGGGGAATTTCCTTTACATTTTTCCGGCCGCTGCTGCCGCCGTCCGCCAGAGAGAAAAAGTCCATCTGTCCCTCCAGGTTCTGACGGCGGCTGTCCGCCACCGCGTCCATAACGGACTCGTACACATAGATCAGCTGGGACCGCTTGGCCCCCAGGGAGTCAAAGGCGCCGGAGCGGATCAGATTCTCTACCGCCCGCTTGTTGATGTCGCTGCCTGCCATCCGGTCGCAGAAGTCGTAGAGGGATGTGAAGGGCGCCTGCTCCCGCTCCCGCATCACCGCCTGGATGAAGCCCCGGCCGATGTTCTTGATGGCCACCAGGCCGAAGCGGATGCCCCCCTCCTCCACGGTGAACCGGTCGGCGGAGCGGTTGATGTCCGGCGGCAGCAGGGCGATGCCGCAGTCCCGGCACTCGCTGATATATCCCGCCACCTTGTCGGAGTTGTCCAGCACGCTGGTCAGCAGGGCCGCCATATACTCCTTGGTGTGGTGGCATTTGAACCAGGCGGTCTGGTAGGCCACCACTGCATAGGCGACAGCGTGGGCCTTGTTGAAGGCGTAGTTGGCGAAGTCGTAGATCTCGTTGTAGATGGCCTCGGCGGTCTCCGCCGGAATGCCGTTGGCCACACAGCCGGCAATATTCCGGTCCGGGTCGCCGTGGAGGAAGGCCTCCTTCTCCCGCTGGATGTCCTTGGCCTTCTTCTTGCTCATGGCCCGGCGCACCATGTCGGCCTGTCCCAAGGAATACCCCGCCAGCTGCTGGAAGATCTGCATGACCTGCTCCTGGTAGACGATGCACCCATAGGTGATGGAGAGGATGGGCTCCAGGGAGGGGTGCTTGTAGGTCACCCGGCTGGGGTCGTGCTTGCAGGCGATGAACCGGGGGA
>CAMMCS010000252.1 GCA_946494635.1 uncultured Oscillibacter sp.
ACCGGCACGCCCAGCATCCGCATGCCCCGGGCGCTGACCCAGTCCGGGCAGGAGAGGAAGGCGGCGACGTGGTTGCGCAGGATGTCCCAGGAGAGGATGTTGGGCTCTCCGCAAGCCAGGCCCGCCATGATGGTTTTCAGGTCGCCCTCCACGATCCGGGGATTGCCGTCACCGGCTTTGGCGCCCTGGTACAGGCAGTCCGCCGCCTGCGCCTCCATCACCACAAAGGTGGGGGGATCGTTGGGGAACAGGTTGGTGAAGTATCCCACCACCGCCCCGGCCAGGGAGCCCACGCCCGCCTGGACGAACACATGGGTGGGCCGGTTCACGCCCATCTGCCGCAGCTGCTCCGCCGCCTCGTTGGCCATGGTGCCGTAGCCCTGCATGATCCAGGCGGGGATCTCCTCGTAGCCCTCCCAGGCGGTGTCCTGAACCACTACGCCGTGCTTTGTGACAGCGGCCTCCGCCGCGGCCATACGGACGCAGTCGTCGTAGTTGACCTCCTCAATGGTGACCTGGGCACCCTCCCGGGCGATGTTCTCGTACCGGGCCTGGCTGGAGCCCTTAGGCATGTGGACCACTGCCTTCTGACCCAGCTTGTGGGCCGCCCAGGCCACGCCCCGGCCATGGTTGCCGTCTGTGGCGGTGAAGAAAGTCGCCTGGCCGAACTCCCGCCGGAACCCCTCGCTGGTCAGGTAGTCATAGGTCATCTCGCTGACGTCCTTCCCCATCTCCCCGGCGATATAGCGGGCCATGGCGAAGGAGCCCCCCAGCACCTTGAAGGCGTTGAGGCCGAAGCGGAAGGACTCATCCTTCACATAGAGCCCCGCCAGCCCCAGGTACTTGGCCATGCCGTCCAGCCGGGCCAGAGGCGTGATGGAGTACTGGGGGAAACTGCTGTGGAAGAACCGGGCCTTGGCCACGTTCCCCAGAGACATGATGGAAAGCTGCCGGTCGTCGCTCTTTGGCATCTGATTGGCCACCCATTTGATCGTATCTCTCATAGCCACCACCATACAAAAATTTTTAGTCTTTCAAATTTTTTGTTAGATCCTGACTCCATCATACCACACTTCCCTCC
This sequence comes from uncultured Oscillibacter sp., assembly GCA_946494635.1. Classification (GTDB taxonomy): domain Bacteria; phylum Bacillota; class Clostridia; order Oscillospirales; family Oscillospiraceae; genus Oscillibacter. The sequence goes on from CAMMCS010000252.1 coordinate 1,082, forward strand.
ATTGTCAAGAGGATTTGAAAAATCCGCCTGCCCGTATGGGGTCTTCGTCCCCTGTTCATGGGACGGCGGCATAGAAACGGAACAGATCCTCCAGGGCGGCGGCCAGATCCTCCCGCGCCGTCAGCCGCGCCTGCTGCCAGGGCACGGCCTGCCGGTTGGTGCTGAACACCGCCGTGACCCCCTGGTCATAGACGGCCCGGGCATCGGGGGCAATGTCCCCCACCACGGCCACCACCGGGACGCCGGCCCGGCGGGCACGGCGGGCCACGCCCACCACCACCTTGCCCCGGAGGCTCTGGCCGTCCAGACGCCCCTCCCCGGTGAGGACGGCTGTTGCCCCCGGCAGCAGGCTGTCAAAGCCCACCGTGTCCAGGACCGTCTCAATGCCCATCTCCAGCCGGCTGTCCAGGAAGGCTACCATGCCGGCCCCCATGCCTCCGGCAGCTCCGGCGCCGGGAAGGTCCAGCACGTCCTTCCCCAGGTCCCGGCGGATCACCTCAGCCAGGTGTCTCAGTCCCCGGTCCAGAGTCTCTGCCAGGGCGGGATCCGCCCCCTTCTGGGGGCCGAACACATGGCTGGCGCCGTTCTCCCCGCAGAGGGGGTTGTCAATGTCGCACATGGCCACAAGCTCCACGCCGTCCAGCTCCGGCGGACGTGTGGCTTCGATCCGCGCCACCTGCTCCAGCGTCCCGCCCACAGGGACAAAGGGGTGCCCGGCCCGATCCAGAAACCGGACGCCCAGCGCGGCGGCCATGCCGCAGCCGCCGTCATTGGTGGCGCTGCCCCCCAGGCCCACAATGATCTTCCGCGCGCCGGCGGCAGCAGCCGCCCGGATCAGCTCTCCCACGCCATAGGTGGTGGCGCCCGCCGCGTCCAGCTGCCCCTCCATCAGGGGAAGTCCCGCGGCGGCAGCCATCTCCACAACCGCAGTTCCGCCGCCCGGCAGCAGGCCGAAAAAGCCCTGGATTTCCACTCCCCGGGGGCCGGTGCAGGGGACAAACCGCTTCTCGCCCCCCACGGCCGCGAGAAAGGCATCCACGCTGCCCTCACCGCCGTCAGCCACCGGCAGGGCAATCACCTCCGCCCCCGGCACATGCCTCCGTACCGCCGCCTGCATCAGCGCACAGATCTCCCCGGAGGACAGCGTCCCCTTGAAGGAGTCCGGCACCAGGATCCATTTCGACATAGGCGATCCTCTCCTCTCCACAAAGCGTTTTGAAAATTATACCCTGCCGGGATGCCGCTGTCCAGTCCCGAAGAGGCTCTCCCGTCTCTGCTGCCTCCAGAAATTTCCCGGGAAATCCCCCTTGACAAATACCCCCTTGGGGTATATATTGATACTCAAAGAAATACCCCCGGAGGGTATTTACCTCCGGCAGATGGGAGGCTACTATGCGGGAAGAAAAATATGACATCTCCGGGATGCACTGCGCCGCGTGCAGCGCG
>CAMMCS010000253.1 GCA_946494635.1 uncultured Oscillibacter sp.
AGGCCCTCCACCGTGCCGCTGTCCGGCCGCTCCAGCCCCAGCAGGATGCGCAGCAGCGTGGTCTTGCCGCTGCCGGAGGGGGCCATGACGGCCGTGATGCCCGGTCCTGCGGTGAAGGACAGGTCCCGCAGCACCGCCTGGTCCCCGAAGGACTTGCACAGGTTCCTTACCACGATCTCCATCATCCGCCCGCCTTTCTCACGGCGGCGTCCACCAGGCGGAGGAACAGCCGCTCAAAGAGCACCGAGATGGCCACGATCACTGCCGTCCAGGCAAACAGGTCCCCGGTCTGGAAGTACACCTTGGCGGTGTACAGCGCCTCGCCGATGGACCCGGCGGGCAGGCCGATGACCTCCGCCGCCGCGCCGGACTTCCAGCAAAGGCCCAGGCCCAGGGACACGGCGGAGCGGAAATAGGGCAGCACCGCCGGCAGGTAGATGCCCCGCAGCTGCCGGGAGAGGGGCACCCGGAACACCCGGGCCATCTCCAGCAGCTGGCGGTCCGTGTGCCCGATGCCCTCCAGCACGTTCAGGTACACCGGGGGGAACACCATCAGGGCGGCGATCAGCAGGGACAGGTTCTCCGACGAGAAGAAGATCAGCGCCAGGATGATGAAGGACACCACCGGCACCGCCTTCACCACCGCCACCAGGGGGCTCAGCAGCTCCCGGACCCGCCGGAACCGGGCCGCCAGGGACGCCAGCACCACCGCCAGTACACAGGAGAGCAGGAAGCCCCCCAGGATGCGGGCGGAGGAAAATGCCACCGCCCGCCAGAACTCCGCCGTGCCCGCCAGGGCCAGCAGCCGCCCCAGGGCCTGCACCGGGGAGGCCAGCAGCAGCATCCGTCCGCCGGTGGTGGCCGCCAGGGCCAGGCTGGCCCCCTCCCACACCAGCAGCCAGAAGGCCGCCGCCCACAGCCGTACCGGCCGTTGTCTCTTCATCCGCTCCGCCTCCTTCCGTCCGGGATAGACCGCGCCCCGGTGTCAGCCGGGGCGCGGAAGTGGTCTTGGCGCACAGGGTCAGGCGCCGTAGTAGAAGTCGTCGCCGGGCAGGCCGCCCTCGCCGGTCTCCGCGTCCTGTCCCACAGAGGCGGGAGCCGCGTCAAACAGCACCTGCAGATAGCCGGAGAGCATCTCCTTCATCTCGCTGCCGGTGATGCAGACGATGTTGCAGTAGGGCAGGGCCTTCTCCGCCACGGCGGCGTCCACGATGTCATAGCCGCCGATGAGCTCCGCCGCCTCGGCGGTGTTGGCGTTGACCCACTCCACGCTCTCGGCGTAGCTGGTCAGGAACTGCTCCACCGCCGCCGGGTGCTCGGCCACGAAGTCCGCCCGGGCCACCACCACGCCGGTGAGCAGGGCGGAGCCGTTGTCCAGGGCGTCCCACTCCTCCGTCAGGTCCAGGGCCACCCGCAGGTCCGGCAGCTGGGTCTGGGCCACGGTGACGAAGGGCTGGGGCAGCATGGCGATGGTGGCCGCGCCGGAGGCCAGGGCCGCCACGCACTCGCTGTGCTCGCTCTTCCAGTCGATGGTGACGCCGGTGTCCGGATCGATGCCGTTCTCGCTCAAGAGATACCGCAGGGCGTACTCCGGCGTGGAGCCCTTGCCGGAGGCCGCGATGGTCTTGCCCGCCAGATCCGCCACGGACGTCACGGCGTTGCCGTTCTCCACGATGTAGAGGACGCCCAGGGTGTTCACCGCCAGGGTGACGATGCCGCCCCCCGTCCGGTTATACAGCACGGAGGCCAGGTTGGCCGGCACGCAGGCGATGTCCAGCTCCCCCTGCATCAGGCCGGGGGTCACCTCGTCAGCGGAGGCGGCCAGGGTGAAACTGTATGGATATTCGATCTCGCCCGTAAAGGCTTCGGTGGAATCCGTCATCCGATCCAGCTCTTCATCCGTATCGCTCATCAGCTTCACCATGCCCATGGCGGTGGGGCCCTTCAGGGCGGCCACCCGGACGGTGACGGGATCCTCCGCCGGTGTCTCCTCCGGCTCCTCGGCGGTCTCCTGACCGCCGCCGCAGGCGGCCAGGGACAGCACCATGACCAGGGCCAGGCAGGCCGCCAGCCCCTTCTTCATCCACTGTTTCATGTTCATCTTCCTCACTTTCCTTGTTGCAGCGCGTCTTCCGGCGCGTAGACGGTCTTGGCGGTGATCCCCGCCAGCCGGCCGATCTTGCCGGACAGGGCGGAGATGGCGTCCGCCGGGGCGTCCACCGCCACGCTGATGATGTTCACGCCCCGGGCGTGATAGGGCACGCCCATCCGCCCGATGACATAGGGGGCGTACTGGTGCAGCAGCTCGTTCAGCGCCGGCACAGAGGCCATGTCCCGGACGATGATCGCCAGCACGGCCACACGGGTCTCCACAGAGGATCCCTCCTTTTGCAAAAAGTAAACCCCTCCGCCGCGCTGGCAGAGGGGAGTTTTTTGCATACGCCGTCCGCCCGGCACCGCCGGGCGCTTCCCCGTCTTGCGGCCGGGGCGGGCCCGTGCCGGTCAGAGCGACAGAAAC
>CAMMCS010000254.1 GCA_946494635.1 uncultured Oscillibacter sp.
GGCGTAGCCGTTGGCCTCCACCCAGGCGGCCACCGCCTGGTTCACCTCGCCGATCTGGCGGTAGGGCCCCTGGAAGGTGGCGGAGGCCACTGTCACCGGCGGTACAGTTTTGAATTTCACGTGCTCGGTGTCGGGATACGTGCCCTTCACCGTCTTCTGGATCTCCACGTCCACGTCCGCCTCCTTGTACTCCCCGTCGTGGTAGACACCGATGCACAGGGCCGGGTCGCCGTCCTGGATGTGGAGAGAGGCGGTTTCCCTCACAAAGATGTGCCACAGGTCCCCCTCCCGGTCATAGCCGGGGAGGATCTGACGGACGCTGGCCACCTGCCGCTCCGGCAGGGTCTTGATGGTGACATCGCAGTTCATCTGTTTTTCGTCCTTTCTCAGCCGTTCGATGGCTGTGTCCAGAAGCCGCAGCCGGTCCGATGCCTCCTGAATGGATGCCTCCACCGCTGCCCGCCGGGCCAGCAGGCGCCGCTCCATGGCGGTCCGGTCCTCCCAGCAGGCCAGCAGCGATGCCGTCTCCGCCAGGGAGAAGCCCAGGCTCCGCAGGGCGGCGATGCGATTGGCGGTGATCAGCTGGGCGGCGGCGTACTGGCGGTAGCCGGTCCAGGGGTCGGTCTCCTCCGGCACCAGCAGGCCGATCTCGTCGTAGTGGCGCAGCATCCGGATGCTGATTCTGGACAGCTCTGAAAATTCTCCGATTTTGAACATGGGATCCCTCCGCATATATGCGTTTTCTTGAGCTCACTGCTATGGTACGCCCTGCCACGGTGTGAGAGTCAAGGCCTTTTTCAAAAGCCGCGGCGGGAGAAAAAACGTTCCGGCCGCAGAAGCGGCCGGAACGGTGCGGGTTCAGTCGTCGGTGCGGATGCCCCGCTGGATGTCCCGGATGTTGTAGGGGGAGGTCTGGTAGACGAAGTAGTTCAGCCAGTTGGAGTACAGCAGGTGGGCGCAGGACCGCCAGGTCACCACCGGCTTGCGGGTGGGGTCATCGCCGGGGAAGTAGTTTTTGGGGATCTGGATGGCCGCCCCGGCGGCCAGGTCCCGCATATACTCGTTCCGCAGGGTGTCCCGGTCATACTCCGCGTGGCCCATCAGGAAGATCTGCCGGCCCTGGTCGGTCTTGACGGCGTAGACCCCCGCCTCCGGGGAGGAGGAGAGGATCTTTAATTCCGGCACCGCCTCGATGTCCTCCCGCAGCACCGTGGTGTGCCGGGAGTGGGGGACCCAGAACTCGTCGTCAAAGCCCCGGAAGAGGATGAAGTTGGGATCCTCCACCGTGTGGCGGAACACGCCGAAGAGCTTCTCCGGCAGCTGCCGCTTGGGGATGCCGTAGTGGTAGTACAGCCCCGCCTGGGCTCCCCAGCAGATGTGGAGGGTGGAGTGGACGTGGGTCTTGGACCACTCCATGATCTCACACAGCTCCGGCCAGTAGTCCACCTCTTCAAAGGGGATGTTCTCCACCGGCGCGCCGGTGATCACCAGGCCGTCAAAGGTACGGCCCTTCACCTCGTCGAAGGACTTATAGAAGGCCAGCATATGGGCCTGGGAGGTGTTCTTGGACACATGGCCGCTGGGGGCGATCAGCTCCAGCTCGATCTGGATGGGGGTGTTGCCCAGCACCCGGGCCAGCTGGGTCTCCGTCTCGATCTTGGTGGGCATCAGGTTCAGCAGCAGGATCTGCAGGGGCCGGATGTCCTGGGTGATGGCCCGGGTCTCCGTCATGACGAAGATGTTCTCCGACGTCAGGACGGAGGTGGCGGGCAGTTGGTTGGGGATCTTGATGGGCATGTCACTTCACCTGCCCCAGGGCCTGGGCGATGTCGTCGATCAGGTCCTGCTTGTTCTCCAGGCCGCAGCTCATCCGCACCAGGCCCGCGGGGATGCCGGCGGCGGAGAGCTGCTCGTCGGTCATCTGCCGGTGGGTGGAGCTGGCGGGATTCAGGCAGCAGGTCCGGGCGTCCGCCACATGGGTCTCAATGGCGGCCAGCTTTAAGTGCTTCATAAAGGTGCTGGCCGCCTCCCGGCCGCCCTTCAGCTCAAAGGACACCACGCCGCAGGAGCCGTGGGGCAGGTACTTCTCCGCGAGGGCGTGGTACTTGTCCCCCGGCAGGCCGCAGTAGATGACGGAGGCCACCTTGGGGTGCTGGGCCAGGAACTCCGCCACCGCCTGGCCGTTCTCGCAGTGGCGGGCCATGCGGACGTGGAGGCTCTCCAGCCCCAGGTTCAGGTAGAAGGCGTTCTGGGGGGACTGGATGGCGCCGAAGTCCCGCATCAGCTGGGCGGTGCACTTGGTGATGAAGGCGCCCTCCCTGCCGAACTTCTCCGCGTAGGTGATGCCGTGGTAGCTGTCGTCCGGGGTGCAGAGGCCAGGGAACTTGTCCGCGTGGGCCATCCAGTCAAACCTGCCGGAGTCCACGATGGCGCCGCCCACTGCCGCGCCGTGGCCGTCCATGTACTTGGTGGTGGAGTGGGTGACGATGTCGGCGCCCCA